>JADFXY010000056.1:0-15806 GCA_015233355.1 Deltaproteobacteria bacterium
ATTTCACAGGGCGTTTCCGCTGGGCTAACATAGAGCGCCCCGTTGGGGCTTAATCGGAATGGACCATATTAATAAAATCGGTGCGATTGCCCTACCCCTTGACTCAATGTCATTGACCGGTAACCGGCAACCGGGTCGCCTCGAAAAGGGTCTGTTATGACCGCTCGAGGTATATTTGATCCATATAACCCAAGACTACTCATAGGGCAAGGGAAATCGGCCGATGTTCCGGTTACTCGGTAACTAACCGGATATTCTTACCTTGCGGCGTGAGATTAGCCATCATCATCAGGTTGGGAAGGATCATTCCCGCCACCCGTAGTCGGACATGGCCGGATGAGGTTCATAGGGATTAGCGGAAGCGGGCATACCGCTCTGGATATACATCTGGTCCATTTTAGTTCCCGGATTAAGTTGAGCATGATCACATGCGACAAGCGTGATGGCGGCCGCGGCCAAAAGGAGCAGAATTATCTTGTTCATGGGCTTGACCTCCCGGTTAGGCATGGAGTATTCTTATTCCTTAAATGCCTATACCAGGTTTCTCGCCGGTTTTCAATCAAGATAACGGACCATCGTCGGACCTTCCCTCCGGGCCCGCCTGCCGGCGTGGCGATTTGATTCCTGGAGATATCCTGCAACCTTTGCATTTTTCATTGACTTATTTGCGGCTATGTGCATAATTAGTTAGTTTTTTAATTGGTTAATAGACTGATGAGAATAGTCGAAAATACATCTCCCCGGTTGAGGCCGGGGCCAGACAATAACCTTGGGCAACCACAGGTAGGAGGTTGATTCATGAAACGGTGCGTGAGTGTGGTATCTTTGATCTGTATCCTATCTTCATTCCTATTAATTACTTCTTGTAGCGACTCTAATGATACACCCCTCCCCACCCCGGTTCTCCGTAGCGTGGCGTACGGCACCCCCGGTTTCGTAGTCTCAGGCGATGACGGGACGATTTTCTTCTCTTCCGACGGAAACACCTGGACTTCAAAAACTTACAATGTTTATGCTGACTTGTATCAAGTAAAATATATCAACAACCTATTTATCGCCTATGGCGCCAGGGGCAATATCGTTACCTCGCCGGACGGCAACATCTGGACCCTGCAGCCAACGGGCACATCTAATGTTCTGTGGGCCTCAAGTTCGTCCTCCAAAATCATCGTGGTGGTCGGCGCGGGCGGCATTATCCTGACCTCGCCCCAAGGCACTACCTGGACAGCAGTCAATTCCGGGACCAACCGGGATCTATTCGGCGCCATCCAGACCGGCAACGGTTTTGTGGCCGTGGGCGCCGCAGGAACCATCTTGACCTCGCCGGATGGAATTAATTGGACACCGCGTAGCTCCGGAACCGGCCAAAACCTGAATAGTATTTCCTATTCCAACAAGATGTATGTGGCCGTCGGGGTCGGAGGGACGATTGTTTTCTCAGCCGACGGAATCAACTGGGGCCCCCAACAGTCCGGTACGACAAATAATTTGACCGATGTGGAGTTCTTAAACAACCTGTTCGTGGCGGTGGGAACCAACGGCACCATCGTGACCTCCCCAGACGGGGTAAATTGGACAAAACAGAATTCCGGCACCAACCAGAGCCTCTTTGATGTTGCGTTTAAGGATAATACGTTCTATGTCGT
This sequence comes from Deltaproteobacteria bacterium, assembly GCA_015233355.1. Taxonomy (GTDB): domain Bacteria; phylum Desulfobacterota; class JADFXK01; order JADFXK01; family JADFXK01; genus JADFXK01. Next base: position 1,647 of record JADFXY010000056.1, read on the forward strand.
GGGGGATGAGGGGACCATTCTCGCCTCTCAAAATGGCACCGTCTGGTCCATGAGGAACTCAACCACGAATTATGCCCTGTTGAGTATCAATTTTACCGCCAAGGTTATCGTTGTGGCCGGCGACCAAAGGGCTCTTTTATCCTCTTCCGACGGCATTACCTGGGCTTGGCACGATCCGCAAAACTAGCCCGGCCGAACCACCGGTATCGCTTCTTTCTTTTACCAGAGGAAACCCGATGAAAGATTCCTTAACACCAGGTTTGACATTTGAATTTAAATTCCAGGTCCCTGAAAACAAAACAGTCCCCCATTTATTTCCTGAAGCCGAGGAACTACAGGCTATGCCGCAGGTTCTGGCCACCGGATTTCTGGTCGGCCTGTTTGAATGGGCTTGCATCCGGGCCATTAATCCTCATCTTGATTGGCCCAGGGAACAGACCGTGGGGATTGGAATCAAGATGAATCATCTGGCCGCCACGCCGCCGGGGTTAACCGTCACGGTTAAGGGGATATTGGACAAAGTTGAGGGGCGTCAATTGACCTTTTCCCTGACGGCTGAAGACGGGGTGGATAAGATTTCCGAGGCGACCCATGACCGCGCCGTGATCAATGCCGAAAAATTTAATGCCCGAGTCGAAACCAAGGCCCGGAAAGTATCAAAATAGGCATGGCCAAAAACCAGCGACAATCTCCGGCCCCAGAGTACGTGGCCCCGTTCACCCCACGCACCATTTATATCGCCTTTGAAGTCTTTCCCAAAGCTAAAGGGGCCACCAGTCACATGGCCATGTTGGCTCAGACCCTGGCGGAGGAGCATGGTCCTTTGTTGCTCCTCTGCTGCGGCCACAGCGACATGCCTGCCCTCCAGATAGAAGGTGACATCATTATCCGGCGGCACAAGGCCTACCATCCCAACATGCTGCATCGGGTGATCGAATTTGGCCGGTTTGTTTACCGAATGCTCAGGAACCTGCCGCAGCAACCAGAATTGGTTATCTTTCGAGACCCCTGGGGTGGCGCCCCGGCGCTCCAGGCCCTGGACGGGTGTCCGGCCGTTTTTGAGGTGAATGCCCTGCCCGGTTGGGAATTACCATACTCATACCCGGCTATCCGGGACAATGCCGCCATGCGGGCTAAGATTCTCGATCTGGAGTCCTTCTGCCTCCGCCGCGCCTCCGGTTTTATCACGGTTTCGTCTCTTACGGCTGAGGCCTTGATGGGATTAGGTGTCGAAAGCGGCCGCCTGACCATCATCCCAAACGCCGCTGATGATGTTTTCTTTACCCCGCCTGCCCCGGATGGTCCCGTCGGCCCCTGGCTGGACGGGCGCTGGTTCGGCTATTTCGGCAGCCTCCATACCTGGCAAGGGGTGGACACCCTGATTCGGGCCTGGGCCAGGATAGAGGGAGACTTTCCCGGTATTAATCTTTTGATTATACACAATAACCGTCGCCAAGCCGTAAAGCGTCTGGAAAAGCTGGCCCGGCGGTTGGAATTGGACGGCAGAGTTTTCTTTCAGCCCCCCGTCCCGCCCGAGGTCCTGGCCGGGATCATTGCCCGGCTGGAATTCACCTGCGCCCCCCTCTTAGAAACGGCCCGGAACACCGTCCAGGGATGCTGCCCGGTAAAAATTGTGGAATCTATGGCCGCCGGGACACCGGTCCTGGCATCGGATCTCCGGGTCACGCGAGAGCTGATTTCCTCCGGGGTGGATGGTCTATTGGTCCCATCCGGCGACACCCGGGCTTGGGCCCTCAGTCTGGGTAAGCTTATGCAAGACAATCGTGTTAGCCGAAGGTTGGGGATGAATGCCCGCCAAACAGCCGGAAAAAGATTTTCCCGAAAGGTGACCCTGGAACGCCTGGAGCGTCTAATTGCTCAGGTGACGGATGAGGCCGGGCCGCGCCGGGATAAGAATGATAATTAACGGAGATTGGCTATTTTGAACAGCGTTGAGGAACACATTCTCCAGCTCCGGCAAGAGTTGGCCCAGACCAAGGAAGCTTTGGCCCAACAGATTGCGGCCGGCCGATTGGCCGAACAAAAATTGCGGGAAAGCGAGTCCCAATTTGCCGCGTTACTTGAGGGTATCCCATCGCCTGTACTGGCCTATGATCCCCAGGGTTTGGCCATCTTCGTCAATGACGCCTTCGTCGCCACCTATGGCTGGTCCAAGGAAGAGGTGCTCGGCCGCCAGATCGACTTTGTTCCTCCAGAAGAGGTTGAAAAAACAAAAGAAGTCTGGAAACGTACCTTTGCCGGGGAAAAGGTTCTGTTTCAGACAAAACGGCTGACCAAAGACGGCCGGGTTCTGGACGTTCATGTCAAATCCGCCGTTTTTCGCGATCAAGACGGTCGGCACTTGTCCGGCGTGGCCATCCATCACGACGTTACGGAGCTAAAAAACGCTGAGCGGGCTTTGGAGCATAGCGAATTAAAGTTTCGTTCGCTGACCGACCACGCCCCCTTCCCCATCTCCACCATTGATTGCAAAGGACAATTCCTATACTTAAACCGGAAGTTCATTGAGCTGTTCGGGTATACCATAGAAGACATTCCGACCGACGCGGCCTGGTTCAATCTGGCTTTCCCGGACCCGGAGTCCCGGATGAAAGCTTTAGCCCTCTGGCAAAGCGACGCTCAAGATTGCCGGAAAGGTCAGGTCATTTCTCGTGAGCTGAGAATCCGGTGCAAGAACGGTCACGACCGCGACGTTATCTATTTCCCGGTCATTATCAGGGATGAAAAGCAATTTGTCTACTACATGGACATGACCAAGCGGAAGGAAGCCGAGGAATTATTCCGCAAAGGGGAAGACAAGTATCGCACCATATTAGAAAGTATTGAAGAAGGTTACTATGAACTGGACCTGGCCGGGAACGTCACTTTCTGGAACGAATCGATTTGCCGGATCTTCGGCTATACCAAAGATGAGATGTTGGGGCTGAATAACCGGGACTACACGACACCGGAAACGGCTCAAAAGGCTTTCCACGCCTTTAACAAAATCTACCGCACCGGCCAACCGGCTAAGATAGTTGACTATGAAATTATCAGAAAGGATAACACCCGACGGATATTAGAGTTATCAGCATCCCTCCGGAGCGACCGGAACGGCCAGGCAGTCGGCTTCCGGGGAGTCGTCCGGGATGTGACCAAGCGGCGTCGGACAGAAGAAGCCTTAAGCCGACAACGGGCCTATTTTCAACAACTTTTTGAGGGATCACCCCAGGCTATTGTCATCCTGGATGTCGATGGCAAAATAATCGATGCCAATAAGGGCTACGAACATCTCTTCGGGTATTCTCCGTCCGAAATTAAATCGATGAATAACTTAGACTTAATCATCCCTGAAGACTTGATGGCCGAAGGCAAGATGATCCACCAGACGGCTTTAAGCGGTAAATCCATCCAGCGGGAGACCCATCGAAGACACAAAGACGGCCGGCTCATCCCCACCTCCGTGCTGGGTTACCCCATCAAGATCGGCTCAGAGATAGTCGGCGCGTTTTATATTTATATGAACATCTCGGAGCGGAAATCCGTTGAAAAGGCGCTGGCTCATCAAGCCTTTCATGACGCCCTGACTGGGCTGCCCAACCGTGTCCTGTTCTCCGAAAGATTGGGCCGGGCCTTAGAACGGATCAAGAGGAATCAGGACCACCGGTTTGCTGTTTTGCTCTTTGATCTGGACCGGTTCAAACAAGTCAACGACAGTTACGGGCACATTACCGGAGACAAACTCTTGGTCGCCGTATCCAGCCGGTTGTCTAAGTGCTTCCGGGCTGTTGACACGGTAGCCCGCCTCGGAGGAGATGAATTCGCCGTCCTGATGGAGGAGATCGACCGGCCGGAACAGATCATCACCGTGGTAAACCGGGCCAAGGAATTAGTAAGCGAGCCCTTCCTGATAAACAATCAAGAGATCTTTACCAGCGCCAGCATCGGCATCGTGATCAAAACCGACCCTTTTCAAACTCCGGAAGAAATCATGCGGGACGCAGATATTGCCATGTATCGGGCCAAGGAGCTGGGTAAAGGATATTTCAAATTTTTCAGCCGGAAGATGTACCAACAGACAGTGGCCCTGGTCAAACTGGAAACGGAATTACGGCAGGCCATTGACCAGAAGCAATTTGAACTCTACTACCAGCCGATTCTGGCTGTCCCAACCCAGCAATTGGTCGGGCTGGAAGCCTTGATCCGCTGGAATCACCCTGTGCGGGGCATGCTTTTCCCCAATATATTTATCCCGGTGGCCGAGGATACCGGCCTGATTGTCCCGATTGGATCTTGGGCCATTGCCGAAGCCTGCCGGCAACTCAAGGAGTGGCAAAAAGAGTTCAAGGTGGCGAACAACCTGGTCATGAATGTCAATATCTCCAGCAAGCAATTGTTGCTGCCCGATTTTGTCGACTACGTAACCAACGTGCTCCAACAAAATGATCTTGACCCCAGGTGTCTCAAATTGGAAATCACAGAGACCGTCATCATGCAAGACACTAAAGCCACCATAGAGCGCCTCACCCGGTTGGTTAACCTGGGCGTCCGAATAGTGATAGACGATTTTGGGACCGGATATTCCTCATTAAGTTACTTGCAGCGATTCCCGATAGACGTGTTGAAGATAGATCGCTCCTTCATCAGCGGCAGCGGCAATGTTCAAGATAATATTGAAATTGTTAAAACGATTATCTCATTAGCCCGGAGTCTGGGGCTGAGCGTAGTGGCTGAAGGAGTAGAGAGTCTAGAGCAACTCGACGCGTTGAAGGATTTGAAGTGCGAACTGGCCCAGGGATATCTATTCTCCAAGCCATTGGACAAGCTAAGTATCATTGAATTAATGAAAGATATGAAGCGGCCCGGTTAATCGGCTCTTTTGAACGCACCAATTTCTCGTCCTGAACCTTCCCGAAAAGGACAATTATAACCATTCACATTATATTAGAACTCAGCCAGGCAAATACGACTAGGAGAGATTAATGCGGCAAAGGAGTTTAGTGGGACTGGAGGCCAGAGGATTCTATAAGACGGCCTATACGGAATGGGGTGATCCTTCTAACCCGAAAGTAATTATTTGTGTTCATGGGCTGGCCCGGACCGGGCGGGATTTTGATTATCTGGCCCACGATCTGCAATCGGATTATCGAATCATCTGCCCTGATGTGGTGGGTCGGGGGCAAAGTGACTGGCTGGAAAACAAGGAAGGATACGACCTGCCTCTTTATGTCGCGGACATGACCAGGCTCCTGGCCCGGATTGACGTGGAAGAAGTAATCTGGATAGGCACTTCCATGGGCGGGATTATAGGTATGAGCCTGGCGGCCTTCCCCCGCAGCCCCATCAAGGCCTTGATTCTAAACGACCTCGGTCCATTTATCCCCAAGGCGGCGCTCAAACGAATCGCCGAATACATGGGCAAGGATCCCAGATTCGCCACCATTAGAGACGCCGAACTCTATCTACGTATGATCCATGTTAATTTCGGACCACAGACAGACGAACAATGGACCCATCTGACCACCCATTCCTTCCGCCGGTTGGAAGATGGTTCCTATGCCTTCAACTATGATCCGGGCATTGCCCTGTCCTACCGCTCCGCTCAAATCAAAGATGTTGACCTCTGGCCGATCTGGGAAGCCGTCCGTTGCCCGGTGTTGACCATTAGAGGCGAGAAGTCCGATTTGCTGTTGTCCGATACGGCCGGGAGAATGCGGCAACGACCGGGGACGGAGGTAGTGGAACTGCCCGGCATCGGCCACGCCCCGACCTTAATGGATCCATCCCAAATCAAGTTGATTCGTGACTGGCTCAAAACCAATGGGTGAGTTCGGTATTACGGGTCGCTGGTTACGTGTTGCGTGAGGAATCATGGTTCCCCTTCCGTATAGTCCGGGTACAACTCGCTGAGGCAATCGGCGCAAATGCTATGGCTAAACTGAGCTTCGGTGCGTTCTTCAATATAAAGTTCGATTCGTTTCCAGTATCCTTCATCATCCCGAATCTTCTTGCAGTGGGCACAGATGGGGATAAATCCCCGAAGGGTCCTCACCTCAGCCAGGGCTTGTTGCAATTCTTGAACAACCTTTTCCTTTTCCGCTTCCGCCCGTTTCCGCCTGGAAATATCCCGGTTGCATATCCGGCGGCCCAACCAGGTCCCGTCGGTGTCAAATATCTGCCGGCAGTGATGCTCGATCCAGCGCACTTCTCCGTCCCGGGTTATGATCCGGAAATCAAAATGTAGGTCGCCGGTGTCCTTATTATGCAATGCGAGATGCTCGATCACCGCTTGCCGGTCGTCAGGATAAACGATCCGGTCTACCAATTCAGGATCGGCGGTGAATTCATCCGGATCATAACCGGTAATTCTCCGACATGAGGGGGTGATGTATTCAAATCGGCCATCCGGCCGCAGCCAGGTCTCCCAATCCCAGGTGAATTCGGCAAAAGCCCGAAACCGTTCCTCACTTTTCCGAAGTTCTTTCAGCAGAAGAAATAGAATCGAAAAGACCAGGGGGGCGACAAAAGAGACGGTGACAAATCCGGTGAGGAGGTAGTCAAAAGTGATCCGGCCGTTGATAATCAAGCTTAGGATCGACACGCAACCGGCCGTAAGCAATTCTGCTGCGATTAAGCAAAACCAGATCAGGCGCCATAATCTCGTCTCCTTAAGCTTGGTCGTAATCCAAACCAGCATGCGGCACCTTTTTGTCGAATTGCAGACCGAGCCAATTACGGCTCACAGGTCGGATTTAAAAAAAGCAAACCGCAGAGAGGGCGCAGGGAGGAAAAATGATAGGATGAAGATATTCTTGCCCTTGAACACGTTGTGTTCGTTCCGTCTTTGCTGTATTCTTCTTACCGGGCTCTCAAAAACTTCAATTCGGATTATTTTTCAGATCTAATCGGTATATTGCAACTGATATAAACGGAAGTAGGCTCCTCTGGCCGCCATCAGTTGGGCATGAGTACCCTGCTCCAGCAGTCTTCCTTTGTGCATGACGATGATTCGGTCGGCCTTCTTGATGGTCGAAAGACGGTGAGCCACAATAATGCAGGTCCGGCCGATCATCAGCCGGTCAAGGGCGTGCTGAATGAGCTGTTCAGTTTCCGTATCCACATGGGAAGTGGCTTCGTCTAGGATCAACACCCGAGGATTATAAGCCAACACCCGGCAAAAGGCAAGTAATTGTCTTTGCCCGGAAGACAAAGTGGAAGCATTCTCGGATAGTACGGTGTTGTAACCATTGGGTAAGGACTGGATAAAGTGATCTGCATTCATCGACCGGGCTATATCCGCCACTTCTTCCGAAGACAGGTCCGTCCGTCCCGGGGCGATATTTTCACGCACCGTATCGGAAAACAAGTAGACATCCTGGAGAGCCAAACCCACCTGAGACCTGAGAAAATAGGGACTTAATCCCCGGATATCCTGACCGTCAAGCAAGATTCGGCCTTCATACCGGGGATAGAACCCCTCCAGTAGGCTGATCAACGTGGTCTTCCCGGATCCCGTCGCCCCGACCAAGGCCACCTTCTCTCCCGCCCCCACCTGGAAGGACACTTCTTTCAACACAGCCTCCCCAGGCTTATAGGCAAAGCTCACCCGGTCAAAAACGACATCGCCCCGGACCGGAGACTCGGTCTCATTGTTTTGCTCCAGGGCATCGGGATCTTGGGTGTCCAGCAACTGAAAAATGCGCTCCGAAGAGGCCAGGGCGTTCTGCATGATGTTATACTTTTCCGCCATGTCCCGAACCGGCTTAAAAAGCATCGTAACGTAAGACAAAAAAGCCACCAGCGTACCCAGCGAAATGGCATCCTGGATCACCTTCCCTCCCCCGTACCAAACGACCAGAGCCACCGTCACCGCACTCAAAACTTCCATCAGCGGCATAAACACAGCGAACACCCGGACCTGTTTCATCCCGGCCAGGTAGTTTTCGTAATTGGTTATCCGGAATTTCTCGAAACTACCGTTCTCCAGCCGATACCCCTTAAGCACGGCCACCCCGTTAAGGCATTCTTGCAAAAAGGAATTAATCTGGGCGATCTTGGTCCGATTTAACCGGAAGGCATCCCGGGCCTGGAAACCGAAGACCATCGTGGCCACCGCCACCACCGGAATCATAGCCAGGACCAGCAGCGCCAACGACCGGTTCATCTGCCACAACACGATGACTATACCGGCAATTAAGAAGGAGTCCTTGAACATGGTGGTAACCACGGATTTAAACATCTCGTTCATATTTTCCACGTCGTTGGTTACTCGGGTGACCAGCCGTCCCACCGGGTTACCGTCAAAAAACCTCATGGACAACACCTGAATATGCCGATACAAGGCCATTCTCAGGTCCATCATGATCATTTGCCCGGCATATTCCATGACAATGACATCTAAGGCGTAAAAGACCAGATTCAGAAGACTGCACAGAATGAACAGGGCCGCCATCTGGTAGATGCCGATCAGATCCCGGCCCCGCAGGAGGCGCAGATCGTCACCCGACAATTTCGCCGCCGCTTTGGCCCGGAAATAGGCGCGGCCCGAGACCCGTTCAAACATCTCCGGATATTTGTCGATGACGGTCTGGACATTGGCCGGGGCCGGCTGCCACAGAAGACTTCGGCTCCATTGCAGAACCTGCTCAATCACCGAAGTAGAAACAGGCTCGGGTGGAGGCAGCATGGGATTGGCCGGGTCACTAGGGAGACCCGTCACAAACGGCGCGGGACTGGCGGTAACGGCTGCAGTTCCACCGGTCTGGGGGAAGGCCACGAAAAGATAGCGATCTTCACCGATCAGCCCGGCCGTTTTGAACCTGGCCAGGTCCTTGGGATCCATGGCCTGCAGGCCCAAGGCGTCGATAAAGTATCGGTCATGGTGCCCCGTAGGGATAAGATAGTGTCCGTATCGGGAAACCAGCCGGGTTGCCGCCGAGCGGGTGGCTTTGCCTGTTAAATCAACCTGGTATGAAGCAGAGGTAATGTACCGGTCTATGGCTGTTTTGGTTAAATAGGGCAAGGCCAGGTCCAGCCCGGCCATAACGATCATCAGAACCACGGAAATGGCCAACCACAGCAAGTATGGTTTAAAAAACACGACCAATCTGCCCAGCAGCCGGAGATCGTGCCGGCGGCCGACATGGCCTTCCTCAAAGTATCCGTAATCGCCGTACATTAACCCACCACATTCCGATCCAGCTCATCCATCAGCCGCTGCCGCCGATCCAGCTCGGCATAGAATCCGCCCCCTGCCGCCAATTCCTGATGGGTCCCGGTCTCCGTAATCCGACCCTCTTCCAGAACATAGATCACGTCCGCCCGCTTAATGGTCGAGATCCGATGGGAGATGATGACATTGGTCAGGCCGCCGCGCCGAGACATCAATTGATTCAAGATGGTCTCTTCGGTTTCCGTATCCACGGACGACAGGGCATCGTCCAAGACCAGCACCGGCGGCTTCAGCAGCAGAGCCCGGGCAATGGTCAGGCGTTGTTTCTGACCACCGGACAGGTTTAAGCCCTTCTCGCCCAAGACAGTATCCATCCCCAAGGGAAACCCTTGCACCTCACTCAGCAGCGCGGCATCTGCCAAAGACCGGGTGAGTTCTTCCGGCCCGGCTTCACTCCGGCTGGGTAACAGGTTGCCTCTAATCGTATCTGAAAACAAAAACGGCTCCTGGAATACCACCCCCACCAGGGACCGGACCAGATCCTGGGGTAGAGAGTTGATCTCCCGGCCGTTGATCGAAATACTCCCGGCTGATGTCTCAAACAGCCGAATCAATAAAGCGGCCAGGGTGCTTTTGCCACACCCGGTGGGACCGGTAATAGCCGTGGTCACTCCAGGTGGAATGGATAGGGTCAGACCTTGCAGCACCGGAGGCAGATGGGCGCCGTAGCGGAAATGCAGATCCCTAATCTCAATGCCGATGCCGCCTGGGACGACCAGGTCGGGCGAGCCGGCCGGAACCAGGCTGGATACCGGCCCGGACTGCAGCCCCGGCTCAGACGGTTCAGCCAAAATAAGGTTGATCCGTTTTAAGGAAGCCGTTCCCATCTGAATCAGACCCACCACCCAGCCCAGGGCCATCATGGGCCAGGTCAGCAGATTGAGGTAGGTGATAAAGGCCACAAAATCACCCAGAGTGATCTGTTGCAGCACCGTTTGGCGGCCGCCGATTCCCAGGACTAAAGCCAGGCAAAGATTGTTGCCAAAGGCCGTCATGGGCAGGAAGAAGCCCATTGTCCCGGCCAGGCCCATGTTTTTTTGGACGTATTCCCGGCTCAGGCAAGCCAGACGGGTGGCGGCGCGGCCCTGCAGGTTATAGGCCTTAATGATCCTCATCCCGGCCAGACCTTCTCGGACGCTTTCGGTCATTTGGGAAAACACGGCCTGGATCACGTCATATTGTTTATGCACCTGCCGGCTGTACCGCCGCGTCAACCAGACGATTAGCGGCATCGGCAGCATAGCCAGGAGGGTCAACCGCAGGTCGATGTAGATCATAAAAGCCACGGCAGCCCCGCCCATAAGAAAGGCATCGACCGCGGCGACAATCCCCATGCCCGCGGCCATCCGCACCGCGTTCAAGTCATTGGTGGCCCGGGCCATCAGATCGCCTGTTTTCATACGCTGGAAATAGCTCAGAGGCAAGGTCAAAAGATGGGAGAATATACGGTTCCGCAGCCCTTCTTCCACTTCGCGGGAGTTCCCGAATAGGAGCAGCCGCCAGACGTACCGCAATGTCCCGGTCAACACGGCCAACCCCAGGATCGCTCCGCCATACTTAATCAAATTAGCCGGCTGGGGCGTCAGGCCGGTCAGGTCGTCTATGGCGTACTTGATTATCCTGGGGACGAACAGTTGCACCATGTCCACCACCAGCAAGGCGGCCAGTCCGCCCAGGATTCGCCAGACATTTCGCCGAAAGAAAGGGGCTATAGTAGCATAATCGCGCATATGGATTTCGGGTTGCGGGTTACGGGTTACGGGGTTCGGGTTACGGTCTTGGCCATAGGTTTAAAGAAACCGTTCTCTCAGCCGGGAGATGAAGTCGTCTACCGCTTCGGGGCCTTGAGCCGAGACCTGGGCCATCAGCCCATCCACCTGGTGGCGCAAAGAATTGTCGGTCATGTCCGACATGGTGTTGTAGATACCGGCCCTTTTGCCCAGCCGGAAATGGCGCCGGTCGTTATCGGACAAATTGAGGTAATGGTCGATCAAGTCGAGGATTTTTTGCTGGTCCTGAGGCAGTTGCCCTTCCACTTCCATGAGCAGATTCAGGACATGATCGCTCACCACCCGGGAGGTGATTCCGGCCAGATTTTCAATGAGCAATCTTTCTTCCCGGATCATTTCATCTTCGGTGGGGGCCTCAAACTCACCGGCCCGCATCCTTTCCGTCAACTCCATACCTTTAAGCAGCTTGAGCGACCGGAACCGGATGAAGTGAGGGTTAATTTGATTCAGCGCCAGAGCGGTATTCAGGGCATGTTCCCGCCACCACCGGCGCCCCCCCAGTCCCAGGACAACGTATTCGGAAAGTTCTATCCCCGAGGCCACCACCCGCTGTCCCGCCTCCACATGTTCGGCCGCAGTAACTCCCTTGGCCACATATTTCAGCAGGTCGTCATCTCCGGTTTCCAGGCCCAGATGAAGCCGGGTCAATCCTGCCTCCCTGAGCCGGATCAGGTCCGACGTCGGTTTACTCTTGGCAATGGTCTTGGACCGGGCATAACTGGTAATCCGGTTGACATTGGGAAATTTTTCTTTTAAGAAGTTTAGAATATCCACCAGTTGGTCGGTCGGCAGGACGAGTGAATTGGCATCCTGCAAAAAAACATGTTGCCCCCCATAAAATAGCCAGGCAGCCAGACTCAAGAATTGATCATTATACAGTTGGCCGTTTTGATAGATATAATTTACCACCTCCGGGGTGACCCGGCCTAAATTCCCCATCTTCTGGGACAGGGCTTGAATCTCGTCGGCCATATCCCTGGCCGTTTGGATATCCTGCTTGACCTCGGCCGGCGGCCGGCGGGAAAACTCTTTATTACGGTAAGTGCTGCAAAAGGTGCATTTATTCCAGGGACAATTCCTGGTCACCCGGATCAGCAGACTGGAGGCCTCACTGGGCGGGCGGATGGGGCCTTGTTCAAAGGCTAATTGTCGGTTCGCCGGCATAAAACTATTTCTCCTCGGGTTGGTCCCTAAAACTGAAACGGGGGTTACCTATTATCTGTTCATCCAGCCTCAATTTGTGCTAAGATGGCCAGATAAAGTTAACACGCCGGCCGCATCTGTCAATATGTAACCTGACCGGAACGCTCTCTTTTGTTTCATGGGCTTGACAACACTAATAATTTTATTCGCCTCCTGTCCTTTCATGGCCGGCGGTCCAATAAAACTAACAATGAGGTTATACTTCAAACAGTCGTAATTGTCCAATTTTGATCCCGCCTCAGGCCGGCGCTTCGCTGACCCTGGGTATAGATTACAATATCAAGAACCCGGATGTACATGATCAGCCAATCTCCAGGAGCGACTATGGTTAAGAAAATGACCAAGAAAGAAATCAAACAACTCTCCGAAAAACTGCTGGCCAGGCCCAAACTCGTCTGGGATCGGTTATCGGCTCAAGAAAGACGGGATTGCTTTACGATGGCTGAAGACTACAAAGCCTTCTTGAGCAAAGCCAAAACCGAACGTCAGGCTGTGGCTGAAATTATAAACATGGCCACCGAGAAGGGTTTCAAAAATATCGACCTCTGCTCAGAAGGCAAACGCTTCTATAAGGTGGCCCAAAACAAAACCATCGCCCTGGCCGTATTGGGGGAAAAACCACCCCAGCAGGGGGTGGCCCTGATCGCCTCTCATATTGACTGCCCGCGCCTGGATTTGAAACAAAATCCACTCTATGAAGAAGTAGAACTGGCCATGTTCAAGACTCACTATTATGGCGGAATCAAGAAATACCAATGGGTCACCCGGCCGCTGGCCATCCACGGCCGGATCATCAAGGGCGATGGCCAGGCTATCGACATCAGACTGGGGGAAGACATCTACGATCCGGTCTTCGTGGTCTGCGATCTGCTGCCCCATCTGGCCCGAAAGGTGCAATCGGACAAAAAAATGTCCGAGGCCATTCCGGGTGAAAAGCTGAATATCCTGGCCGGCGGGATCCCTTTTGAGGACGAAGATACAAAAGAACGGTTTAAGCTGGAATTACTCAGGGTGCTAAATGAACGTTACGGCCTGGTGGAGGAAGACCTGATCAGCGCCGAACTGGAAGTGGTTCCGGCCGGACCGGCCAAGGACGTAGGTTGGGATCGCAGTTTTGTCGGAGCGTACGGGCAGGATGACCGGGCCTGTGCCTTCCATAGCCTCCAGGCCATCCTGGAAATGGACACCCCGGCCCGGACAGTGGTGGCCCATTTTGCCGACAAGGAAGAAATCGGAAGTGCGGGTGCCACCGGCGCCGATTCCCTCTTTTTAGAAAATTTTACCGCCGAATTGATCCAAATCACTTCGCCCCGGACTCCGCATCTGGAAGTGCTGCGCGGCCTCAGCCGGTCACGGGCGTTATCCGCGGATGTGAACGCCGGTCTCGATCCCGACTATCAGGAAGTCCATGAAAAAAGAAACGCGGCAAGAATCGGATATGGCATATGTCTGTCCAAATTCGGCGGTTCTGGGGGAAAGTACGACTCCAGTGATGCCGACGTTGATTATTTGGGCTGGTTACGGCTCATGTTCAACAAACATGACGTGGCCTGGCAGGCCGGTGAGCTGGGCAAGGTTGACGAGGGGGGAGGCGGCACCGTGGCCAAGCACATGGCCAGATATGGGATGGATATCATCGACTGCGGCCCTCCGCTCCTGTCCATGCACTCGCCCTTTGAAATTGCCCATAAAGGTGACCTGTACATGACCTATCGGGCCTTTAAGACGTTTTTCTCCTCGGATTGGGACTGATTGCCGGTTGCTGGTTGCTCGTGCCGGTCGATTTATGCGAGTAACCGGACGCAATGCAATGTCATTAACTTAAGCCAGACGCAAGCCAATGTCGAGACCCGGTCGTGAATTTAGAATCGAGAAGTAACGTTCCACAATTCGTGAGTTGATGTACCAAAATGATTGCGTTGGCAATTTTCTCAG
>JADFXY010000570.1:0-2483 GCA_015233355.1 Deltaproteobacteria bacterium
CCCTCCCCCTCCTCTGCGTGCTCTCGCCTGTGTCCTTGCACCCCGCCCGCCGCGTCCGGCGGCAGTACCGGCCGTGTTTTTGGCATGATGATTGATTGGTGGTGCTGTCGACATTCCGGTTTGCTTCACCTCCAGCCCACCCCCAGGACAGCATTCTTTGCGTCCTATCGGATGGGTTATAGCTGAAGCTCACCGGCGTCCAACCGCTGTAAGGGCCGTATTGTTTGTAGCTCGACAAATTATTGGAGCTGTCGAGGGTCCAGATGCCTGCAATTCCGCCCGTTCCCGACCAAAGCAGGGTTCTCTTAGTTGAATCGGATGGGTTATAGCTAAGGCTCACCGGCGTCCAGCCGCTGTAAGGGCCGTATTGTTTGTACGCCGATAAATTATTGGAGCTGTCGAGGGTCCAGATGCCTGCAGCTCCGCCCGTTCCCGACCAAAGCAAGGTTGTCCCGGAGACGGAGGTGCGAAAGTTGGCTACGGTATAAGCCGAGCTGTTGAGCGTGCGTCGATTATCGGCGGAATTGCCCGCAGTGTAGACAACCCCGGTTGGGAGGCCGGTGTAACTCACGTCAGGGTTGGACCAGTAGTTGATGCGGGGACAGCTTGTCCCGGCACAATCATAGGCCATAATTGTTCGGAAGGAGTGATTGGTTAGCTCTTGATAGCCATAAGAATAAGTGTATAGACCCTGGCCTCCGGCATTGGCTCGGTCGTGGTTGCAGCCCATGTTGTGGCCCATTTCGTGGGCAAAGGAATAATACCCGGTGGCACAAGTTCTTGCTACGACAGCGAAGGCATTGGTTTTGAAGGAATTGGACAAGGTTGTCATCAACCAGGCCAGGCCGCAATAAGTCGTGTCTTCGACGAGCAGGACTACCTCGTCCGCTCCGTAGGCATCCCGAGTTGCATGGATATTATCCATATATCCATCGGACGTTCCGGTAAGTCGGTTTAGCGTGGTATTCCAATCGAAAGCGGTTTCGTCATAGGTGACTTCTTCCGTGTGGACCAATCTTATCCGTTGGGTGACGCCACTGTTGGCATAACCCTGATTTGTCTCAGCCACGGCTAGACTGATGGTTGAATTCATCGCGGCTGTTCCACCGGCGGCATTCTTGGAAGTGGTCGTGTACAGCACCATGACGTCGATGCTCGAACCATCATCACTCCGGGCGATACCGCGAGCCGAAGCCTTTGGGGGCGCGTTCATCTCCTTCTGGGATGAGTCCACCGGGATAGGCGGCAGTTCCGGTGGGAATGCGCCTTGATTGATCTCATAGATGGCGTGGACGCCGGGACTGACATATCTGACCTGGTAGAAGGCGCCGGGGACGGTGATATTGGCCGACACGATGTCACCCTGGACAGACATTATAATCGAACTGTCTGGTACGCCCTCAAGCCGACCGACAAGGCTGTAGTTGTTTTGATACACGACTTCGGACCGTTCAATCACCCCGGTGAACTCGACGTCAGGGAAAAGATTAAGAGCTATCGTTTGACTCGCTTTTGGCGATACACCAGGAGCCAAGTCGAGGCCGGTTATCAGGTTAAAATTAACCTTAACCCATCTGCTCCGAATGATCGTGTGATCTGGTTTGGCGTCTGCCCCCCGAGGTGCGGGAAGGTCGGTGAACAGGGTAATCCCACCCGGAGGGAGGCTACTGTCAGCGAACGCCTTATCCAAGCCGGCGACGGCGAGTAGTGTAATCATACCTATGACAACAACAGGCAGCCATAGGAGCTTCTTGTGTGGTTTCATGATTTGTCTCCTTCATTCTCAAATTTGACTTCTTGTTTGACTACTGGGGATCCTGATTATTCTCGGTTGCCTGGAACTATTAGATAATATCAACTCATTGGACACAATACCAGGTCAAGAAAAGCCATTCGGGCATCCGGGTATAAACTTAATCAAATTTTTACTAAATCTACGGCCCGCCCAGGGACTTACCAGTTAATCTCACCACACGGGAACTTAAGCGCGGCAGCTCGAATAATTCCATACGTATATTATAAGACCAATAAAGTTGAAAGCAAATATTATTTTACTTTTCTTGATCGTGTTCTTCTTGAACAGAAATTTTCCAGGCAGCATTAATTTGGGACGATTCAAAAGAACACTCCGGCCAGTAAGTTGGAACAAAATAAAGATGATAGATATGGTTCTGCTCAAGGGATCATCCTTAGCCCTCTTCTCGATTACACTGTCCGAACTCAGAAATTGGTAACCCGTCACCTGTGACCCGTAACCCGGCTCATCCCAACTGGATACTATTTATACAGTCATCTTCAATGTGCGTATTTATTATCCAGCTTGGGCCGGGCTTGGATCCGACCGGCTCTTGACGATAATAATCCTCCATTGTAGATTATCGTGTATATAAAATTAGTTACCATAATGTTTACCTCCTTGTTGCCCATTTGGCATTAACTTTGCTTAGCTTAGAAAGCAAGAAAACAAGGTCAAGCACAAATTG
>JADFXY010000571.1:0-2474 GCA_015233355.1 Deltaproteobacteria bacterium
TCAAGGGAGATAAGCAAAGATGCCTCGACGCCGGCTGTAATGATTATTTGACCAAACCGATTAATAAAGACAGGCTGTTCAAAACAATTCAAAATTTTGTCATGAAAAGGAAAGGCGACGGCGGTGCAGCAACTATGACTTCTTCTCCGCCGGCGGGGAAGGCCGATCGGCCGCGAGAGATGACATCTGTCCGGCCGGCCACTGAAAAACCGCCGACTCCGCCGGAAATGGGGCAGAAGATGGATTATGTTGTCAAGGTGAATTCGATTCTGGAAGATTTGATCCCAGAATTTATCAGTGACTATCGGAATTATATCAGTTCCATGCACCAGTCCCTGGCTGGTGGGAATTTTGACGCCTTGAAGCGGATCGCCCATAGCATCAAGGGTTCAGCCGGTAGCTACGGGTTCATATATCTAGGCGAACTCGGACTGGCCATTGAACTTGCCTCCAAAAAGGCCGACACCGCGGCCATCGCCGATCACCTGGCCGTTTTTGCGGATTATCTGGATCGGGTGGTGATAGAATATTATTGACCTGGAAGAGGGCGCGTGATCGTGACTTCGGATGCAGTTGTCAACAGCCATGACCGGTTTTTCAAGCGTTTTCGTCTCCAATCATTTCTAGTTGAAAGAGGCGCTGGACGATGTCTTTAACAACCAAAGAGGTGATGCTATGCCCGGTTTAGCCGAAATATGGTTCCAAGGAGGTCTCCAAGAAGGTCTCCGTGGGGTGCAAGCGATGTTGCGGGAGACGATTTTGGAAATCCTCGGGAGCAGATTCGGCCAGGTTACTTCAACGATCGGAGATCGGATCAAGGCCATAGCCGACACCGCCGTGCTAACGGAATTGCGCAAGAAAACATTGGTTGTCGGTTCGTTGGAAGAGTTTCAGGGGATCATTGGTGTTGTTTGTAAATGGACCCCGGAAGAATGCGAGAGATGGCGTCAACTCTGGTATGAAACGGGGGTTGAGGAGGGTCGAGCGAAGATCGTGCGGAGAGATATATCAGAGATCCTGGAGTATCGATTCGAGTCTATTCCTTCGTCCATAGCCGAACAGATTGAACGAATTTATGACCTCACCCAACTCGTCGGGTTACGTGAAAAGGCCTGGCTGATTCCCTCGTTGGAGGAATTTGGAACTCTCGTCGATGAAATTGTTGCCGCCAATTTGGATAGGTAGGATGAATCGCCCCTTGGAAGAATGACAATAGCCATATCGAATACTTACCACTGATTGATTAACCTCTCAACCGACATGATGGAGAATTCGCTAAAGATATGAAATACATCAAATACGGAGACAAAAATGGCGCCATTGCTTTTGGAGTAGACGAAGGCGTCGGATTTCGCCGGATCAGCGGCAATTTCTTGGAACCATATCAGGTTACCGGACCGGAGATCTCTTTGTCCGAAGTGCGCCTGCTGGCCCCGGTGACGCCGTCCAAGGTGGTGGCCATCGGCTTGAACTACCGCGACCATGCCCAGGAAATGGGGCTTAAGCTGCCGGAAGAACCGTTGCTGTTTCTGAAGCCGGCCTCCTCGGTGATTGGACCGGGTGACGGCATCGTTTATCCAGCCATGTCCCGGCAGGTTGACTATGAAGCTGAAATGGGAGTAGTTATCGGTAAGACGGCTAAGAATGTCGAAGTCAATCAAGCTGCCGACTATATTTTCGGCTACACCTGCCTGAATGACGTCACGGCCCGGGATTTGCAAGCCAAAGACAAGCAGTGGACAAGGGCCAAGGGCTTTGACACCTTTTGTCCCCTGGGCCCATGGGTCGTCTCCGGGTTGACCCCGGATAGTCTGGATATCCAGTGTCTGTTGAACGGTCAGGTCAAGCAGTCTTCAAACACTCGTCATCTACTATTCAATGTCTTTGAACTGGTCTCTTTCATTTCCAAAGTCATGACCCTGCAACCGGGTGATGTGATCGCCACCGGGACAACTTCGGGAATTGGGCCGATGACTCCAGGCGATGAGGTGGAGGTTCGGATAGCCGGGATCGGCTCTTTGGTCAATCGGATCGTGGGCTGAATATTCCGGGTTTCGGGTTGGAGGAACCAGACGGACATCAAAAAAAATATGATCGGGAACTTGTTTATAGTCAACTGGTTAGATTGCTCAGCCGGCTTGCTTCTCCAGTGACGCGGCCTCCCGGCGGACGAAAAAAGCATTGACTCGTCGTTCATCCTGACTTATTTTGGTGAGTGGTAGGTTCGATCGAATTTAAAGAACGGCCCTATCAGTGAATGAACTGAATCTGTCGGCATCTTCGGGTGTACGCTCGTGATCTCTTTTCCACCCCAATCTCCACAGGAGACAATTCTAATTATGTTTTCCGTCGCTCTGTCTAACAGAATCAAGAACCTTCCCCCGTATTTGTTTATGGAAATAGACCGGTTAAAAGAACAGGTCAGGTCAAAAGGGGTTGACATAATCGACCTGGGTGTGGGCGATCCGGACTTG
>JADFXY010000572.1:0-2473 GCA_015233355.1 Deltaproteobacteria bacterium
TCAAAGACGTCATAATGATAATGGGTCAAAAACGTTGATTTGTCGCCGGTGGTCACTTTCAACCGGTCTCCCTCCGGGGTCACCGTGACAAAACCATAGGCCGGGTGCCCATATGTGCCACCATAGGCATCGAGGGGATGGGATGGTTTGGTTCCGGTCTTTCGGTTTCTGTCTTTCTCCGCCTTCATTTTGGCCTCGGCCTCTTTCAGCCGGGCAAATTTTTGTTTGAGCCGTTGATTCCAGGGGGCTTCCGGCAAACCCAGCAGACGGTCATAGGCGTTAAAGGCGACGATCCCCGGTACCGGGCATTTGTCCGACTTGTTGACCAGGACGACGACGCCCAGATTATCTCTGGGCAGGAAGGACACACTGGAGTGGAACCCGTCGATCTCACCCTCGTGAGTCACTATCAAATGGCCCTGATAGGTGGTGACCATCCAGCCTAAGGCATAGGCGGTAAAGGATTGTTCATCATACTCCACCCGGCCGGAAGCGATGATTTGGGGCGTCAGGATATCCTGTGACGTTTTTTCGGTAATGATTTTCTTGCCGTTGAATTGACCTTTATTCAGCCAGACCAGCAGCCAGTTGGCCATGTCCCGGACATTGGAGTTGATGGACCCGGCCGGGCCGGCGGCTTTGATCTGGGCAAAAGGAATTTGTTTGACCACGTCATTTTCTTCCCGATAGGGCAGGGCAAAATCAGGTGCCTTTTGCATCTCATCGGGCGAGAAATTAGTGCTTTTCATATTTAACGGAGTCAGAATGCGGGCCCGGACCAGGTCTTCCCAGGTTTTGCCGCTGACCTGCTCAGCCAGGAACCCGGCGACAACATACATGATGTTGCTGTATTCAAAGCCGGATCTGAATCCCTTGTTGGGTTCCAGATATTGCAGCCGGTCAACGATCTCTTTGCGTGTCTGGGGGATATCGGAAAGTAGGGAATCATATCGGGCTAGACCGGTGCGGTGGGTTAACATATCCCGTAAGGTGAGGTGGGCGGTGACGTATTCGTCGTACATTTTGAAAAAGGGAATGTAATCTCGGGCCGGCGTGTCCCAGTTGAGTTTCCCTTCATCAACCAGAGCGCCCAGGGCCGTGGCGGTAAAGGCCTTGGTACAAGACCCGATGGCGAATAGGGTATCGGGAGTCACCTTTTGTCCGGTTTTGACCCGGCTGACACCGAAGCCCTGGGAGAGAATGATTTTGCCGTCCTTGACCACGGCCACGGCCAGGCCGGGGACCTGCCAGTCCTTCATCACCTGGGTGATAAACTGGTCAATTCCGGCCAGGCGATCTTCGTTGGGCGCAGCCGCGGCCGCTACAGATAAGACCAGTGACCAGAGAATGAAGATTGCGACAAATCGGGGAAATCGTCTATTCATGTTTGAATCCTGTGACCGGGTACACACTGGATAGGCCGGAAATAAAATAAGAGGAGACAAAAGGCGATCGGCAAAAGCCGGCAGCGGCTAATATTGATAGGAAAACGGCCCGGTGTCAAGCTAAATATCGGGGCGGAGAACCGCTCGCAGGGTCATCATTCCGGCCTTGAGCTCCGGTTAAGGTCAATGATTTTCGTATCCCCAACATAATCTATCTGTTCATATTTAGTATTTTTTTCCAGTTTTTTGGTGATCTCCGCCATTCGCTTGATTTCGTGCCTTATTATCGTTAGTTCTTCATTCCAGGGGTTATCCTCCGGGATATCCTCCAACAGCAGCTCGGAGTAACCTAAGACCACCTGCATTGGCTGGTTCATCTCATGGCAAACAGCACCAGCCATCTCTAAAACACCTTGTAATTTTATATTATTATCCCGCTCTTTCTGTATCTCTTTGATCTCGCTGATGTCCGTCAAGAAATTCAAGGTAGCCGGCCGCTCCTCCCATTCGATCAATACTGCATTTATCTCCATACATCTGACTCGGCCATAAGCATCAATCACTCTAAACTCATATGGTGCAGAAACATCAAGCCCTTCCATTCGCTTGAAATAACGTTTCACGACCGACTCTCTATCTTCAGGATGGATGTATTCTACAAATGGTTTACTCAAATATTCCTTTTCCGTGTATCCTGATATTTCCAAGGCCCGGCGGTTAAAGAACTTGATCATTTCATCTTGGACAACGATAATGGCGTCATTGGCATTTTCCACCACGTCGCGATATCTTTGCTGACTTTTTCGGACTAACTCCTCCGCCTGCTTTCGTTCGGTGATGTCTTCAACTAGACTGACTGCTCCGATAAAAGTACCGTCTTGGGATACAATTCTCTGGAAGATAGACCGGATCGGAGTAATTTTTCCACTGGTTATAGACCGATAATCGCCTTCATAATAGCCCGATTCACCGTTTAAAGTATTCTTAACCGCCTGGAGCATCCCCTGGTCTTGGAGTCGTTCGATCATGTTAAGACCACGGATAATTTCTTTTTGGGAGCCGACAATCTCAGCAAATTTATCGTTCAA
>JADFXY010000573.1:0-2458 GCA_015233355.1 Deltaproteobacteria bacterium
ATATTTACACGCCCCATCAAGACAAAATTGAGGCCAAATTTACTTCAGCTCAGTCGGCCGCGGTGACCATCACGCCCCTGTCTGGTGCAACTCCGTCGGCCTGGAGTGTAAACCGATTTTCAACGGCCAAAGGTGACGCCAAAGCCCGGCCTTGACCTCCTCCGGCCCCGGTCGCTTTCTCTGGGTGGAACCCAACGTGGCGGCATGATGGTCCCAAGTTCTCCGTGAAGGACGAAATCCGGTTAATTTGCTGATTATGAAAGATATATCAAATAGTTTTTGACTAACGACGGAGCCTGGGGCCTGGCCGCCGAACGAACTTTGTCGGCTCCGGCTTAAGTAGGAATATTTAGATGGCCTAAAAATTGCTTTAATAATACTGGTGATGTTTTTTGCCAACTATTGAGGCTCGAATTATCAAACCACAACATTTTGCTCAGGAGTAATTATGACCCAAAAGAGAACCATTTTGTCAGCCGGAAAATTCTGTTTGTTCTCGGCCGCCCTGATTATCGGCCTGGGCCTGGCCCTTCTTCTTTTCAACTCGCCGATTGAATTGGGATGTTCCGTGGCGGCCGAGGATTCATCAGGAGCCTCATTTCGGGGTATAGCCAAGATCGCCCAGCCCGGTTTCGTCGCCGCCATGACCGACCAAGACCGGGCGGATATCATCGTCCTGTTAAAGGATAACCAGAGCCCGGCGGATGAAAACGTGTCCTCCGACGCCCGGAAAATGGCCCAGCGCCAGGCCGCGGTGCGGTCTTTAGAAGAAAAGGTCATCACAGCCGTTCCAGCCACTGATTTTTCCGTCAAAACAATGTATCAGAATTTTCCCGGTCTGGCCGGCACCGCCACCCTAAAAGGGATAAAAGCCCTGGCAGCCATGGATGAAGTGACGGCCATCCAGGAAGATCATCTTAACTTTCCCCAACTGCGGCAGGGCATTCCCATGATCAAGGCTGATGCGTTTCATACGGCCGGTTATCGGGGGACGGGGGTGGCCGTGGCCATTGTGGACACCGGCGTTGACTACACCAACCCCAAATTGGGGGGAGGCAAATTTCCCAACAGCAAGGTCATCGGTGGATATAACTTTGGAGACGGCAACGCCGATCCGATGGACTGCGACGGTCACGGGACGGCCTGTGCCGGAATTGTGGCCGGCGACCTGGGCGATACCGGTGACTACATCGGCGGGGTGGCTTCAGACGCCAAGATCTACGGCTTGAAAATAATTGCCGGATGCGGAGGCACGGCCTCGGATTCCACCATCGCGGCCGCCTGGGATTGGTGCGTCACCCACAAGAACGATAACCCTGCCTATCCCATTATGGTCATCAGCACCAGCTTTGGGGGCGATTATTACCAATCCTATTGTGACCAGGCCGTTCCGGTTTATGTCACGTCCGCGTCCAGCGCCCTGGCCAATGGGATCACTCTGTTTGTTTCTTCCGGCAATGATGGATATTGTGACGGGATAGGTTCCCCGGCCTGTGTCAGTAAAGTCATTTCCGTCGGCGCCGTCTACGACGCGAATATCGGCACCGACCTTGGCTGGTGTGTCCAAAACCAATCGTGCGTCAAGATACCCGCCACCGGTTGCAATGGCTCCGGCCTCTATTGCCAGGATCAAACCACCGCCGCGGACAAGGTCACCTGCTATTCCAACAGCGCTAATATTTTAGATATATTGGCCCCGTCTAATAACGCCTATACCACCGGGCTGGTCAGCAAAGGTGGGTATAACGAGACATTCGGCGGCACCTCAGCCGCCTGTCCTTATGCCGCCGGGGCTGCCGCCCTGCTTCAGAGTTATTACAAGGCCACCACCGGAGCCTTTAAGTCCCCTGCGGAACTCAAGAATGAACTGGTCGCCACAGGCCGGCCGATAACCGACCCCAAATCGAGATTGACCAAACCCAGGGTCAGTCTGGTGCTTGGTCCCGCCCTGGCTTTTAAGGATGGTATTTGGGCGGCCGGAGGTCCTCAGAAGTTGTCCGTTTACTACCAAACGTATAACAATGGCGGGGCGGTTTGCGTCGCTTCCACGGATGGAAAAAACATCATATCTTGCTATGCAGCTTCGACCACGGACCAGGTTTTTGAAGGGACGGATATCCCAACCGGGAAGACCTATCGCATCCATATCGATTTTGCCTCCTCGACCACCAGCACCTTGATCATGACCACACTAAGCTCCGGGACAACGGTTACCTACAATATGACGAAGCAAACCGCCGCCCAGCCCAACCCATTATCCGACGGCGTCTGGCAGGCTAACCCGGATAGTACCCAGCAGTTCTTTTTCCAGACCTACGTTGGAGGCGGCGCCCTGATGCTGTACACTTCCAACGCCACTACGGCCAAGGTTTTCTACGCGAACCAGGTCATCGAAGAAGTCTTCTCCGGCAATGACATCTACAGTCCCCCTCAAGACAAGATGGACGCCAAATTGATT
>JADFXY010000574.1:0-2458 GCA_015233355.1 Deltaproteobacteria bacterium
GACAAAATCAGATGCGCAGACTCTATTCGATGGTCTGACTGTCAGCAGTGATTAGAAAGCGTTCCAACCCTGAGGCACTGGTGCTGTTTGGCGGAAAGGACTACGTAATCGGGGGACCCTCACCATAAGGAAAGGAGACGCCATGAAAAATGCAAAATCGTCATGGGCCGTGGGCGGCCTTGCCACGCTTGTCATCTCTTTCATCTGTCTGCCAACGATCTTCTTGGCACCGGCCCCGGTGGATCAGAAACCCACCGGCGCTGGTTGAGTTAGACCTTGAACCGGGAGACCATGGCGGCCAGACCATCGGCTACGCCGGAGATGTCATTGGCGGCCGCTCTGTTTCTTTCGATGGCGTCCAGGGTGGCCGCGGCAGACAGGGCCACCTGATCGATATTCTGGAGGATATTTTGGGATACTTCGGCTCCCTGGGTCACATTGTCGGCGGACTGACCGGACAGGATGGCGGACTGGGCCGCGTTATGGGCCAGGTCGCCGCTGACTGCGGTTTGTTCTTCTGCCGCTGCGGCGATAGTGGTTGTAATTTCATTAAGTTCTTTTATCTGATCGATGATGTCGTTGATACTTATGGCCGCGGTAGACGAGTTCTGTTGGATATTGTCGATCATCGTTTGGATATGATCCGTGGAGTCGGTGGTTTGCTTAGCCAACTCCTTAACTTCGTTGGCCACCACGGCAAACCCCTTGCCCGCTTCACCGGCTCTGGCCGCCTCGATGGTGGCATTAAGGGCCAGGAGCTTGGTCTGCTCGGCAATATCTACGATGGCCCTGGTAATGGAGGTTATCTCGTTGGAGCTTTTACTTAGCTCACCCACGATATGGCCTGTTTTGTCGGCTAGGTTGGCCGCTGCGCCCGTTTTTAAGGCCGCGGTGTGGGTATTGTCGGACACTTCACGGAACGAGGTATTCAGCTCCTCAATGGCTGTGGCAATGGTATTCATCCGGTCGGTGACTTCGTCGGTTGATGAGGCGATAGTGTTCATGTTATATTGCATCTGTTTTGAGCCGGCGGCCAGCGATTGAGCGCTTTCACTGAGTTGGTGAGCATCCGCGGCCACTTCCTGGGATGTGTCGGCTAAGACTCGGGAAGATGATTTTAGTTGGGTCGCCTGAGTGGTGACGAGATGGACCATGTTTCGGATTCGGAGTAAGAAGCAGTTGAACCAGGCCGCCAATTCGTCCAACTCCGTGTTCACGGATTTCCGGTATACTTCTTTGCAATAAGTACAATCCTTAATCTTCCCGCCAACAATCCTGGGGCATTTGGGGTTAATAGACATTGAGCCGGACTCGATCCAACATTCTGATTCCTTTCCATAGGAGGGGCATTCCGGCTGGTTACAGGTCATAATTTTGGAACAGTTGATTTGGGCCAATTTAAGCTTTTTGGTCAAATCGCCCTCACCCAGAGCGATTTCTTTGAGCATGGTTATGGTCTTTTTGATCGGCTGAGTAATACTTAGGGTAATAATCAGGGCAATTATGATACGGAGGAGGACAGAGGCGACCAGTCCCGCGATTATCACCGCGACGACCCGGCTCAGTGACGTCGACGACTCCTCAGACGCCTTGACGGTGTCTTCTATCCCTTTTTCTGCAACTGATTTGGCTTCGACCAAAAGGTGATTGCCCACATTCTGGCGCTTGTGGTCAAGCTCTTCTTGGGCGGACAAATTCTTAAGCACTGCATTTAGGGTCGCTTCGTAAGTTTCAGACGCTCTTTCAATCTGGTCAATTTGTTTTAGGTTGACCTCTTGTCTGGTCATGGGCCGCAATTGCTTCAGATTCTCATGGATGGTCTTAAAATTATTTAAATTATCTTTAATTACGGTAGAGTCACGAGTCGCCTGGAATTTAAAAAAGGCCAGTTTAACGGCATCACCCAGCTCGGTGATCTTGTTGACCATGACAATTTTGTGCAAGCGTTCGTTGAGCTTGGTCGCATCTAGTCCCAACCCAATTTCTTTCCCCATCAGTTCAAGTTGGCTGTCCAGAAAGTCGGTGGCGGCCTTTATATAAACTGTGGCGGTGTCATCCAGTGTTTTTCTGATCTCAATGGTTTCTCTTCTCTTGCCTGCGGAGGTCCGGACCAACTTTTCGTAATCCACGGCCAGTGTTTCCGCCTTTCCGGCGGCTTCTTTGAGATTGACTAAATGCGATGATTTGGCGGCTAGATCCTTGGCGTCACTGAGATATTTCTTAACATTTTCAAAATGCCGCCAGGTCTCATCTAAGTAGGTTTGTTCTCCCGTCCGGGCGTAGCCGCGCATGCTGAACATCGCTGCGGCAAAATCTCTTTCCAGATTATTGGCCACCCTCACTTCCGGAACAATTTCTGATGACAAAATCAAGGCGGTCTTTTCCACCTGCCCTACATTCCAAAAGGTGAATCCGCCCATGATTAGAGAAACAGTAATCAGAAGCCCAAAGCCTAAAG
>JADFXY010000575.1:0-2456 GCA_015233355.1 Deltaproteobacteria bacterium
GAGTGTGATGACTTTCCTTGCCGGATTATCCAGAATTTTCCCGTGGCCGTGGGGAAAAAAGTCATGCTTAGAGCCATCCCTCATAGGCGTGAGGCAGGCACGGAAACCTGGATCAGGGCTGAAGAAGCCCGCTACCATTGCCCCCAATGCGCTCAACAGTTGTTCCGCGGGGTCAGACGGTGCATTAATTGCCGGACAGAAGTGGACCTGGATTAAATCCGCCCAATACTCTTTTTGCGGGCGATAGCTTTTCCCAGGCCGGATGAATCCCAGCCTGGGGTGTCACTAGAAATCCTTAAAATCACCGTCATCCATGGGAATCACCCGTTCGGGGCGGACTTCTCTGTCTACATTCCCTTTAATCAATCTAACTTCCTTTGCCTTTTCAACTGGATAGGTGGGCCTGGGGAGCCGGACCGGAACGGCTGATTCCTCTCGGCTCTTCTTTACTTCCCGTGAATGGACCTTTCCGCCCACCAGGGCCATCAATTCCATGACGTAATTCTTCAATTGGACGGCCTGGGCATTCAGCTCTTCCGAGGCCGAAGCGGATTCCTCGGCCGTGGAGGCGTTTTGCTGGGTGACTTTTTCCACCTCCGATATGGCTCGATTCGATTGTTCGATTCCTTGGGCCTGTTCCTTGGAGGCCGCGGCGATCTCCCCCACCAGCTCGGCTACCTTGGAAGCGCTGTCAGCCACCTGGGCAAAGGCCTGACTGGTCACGGACACCAAAGCGGTCCCGTCTTTGACTTTCTTGCCCGTGTCATCAATCAGGTTGGAGGTACTCTTAGCCGCGTCAGCCGCCCGCATGGCCAAATTTCTGACCTCATCGGCCACCACCGCAAATCCGGCTCCGGCCTCTCCGGCTCTGGCCGCCTCCACCGCGGCGTTAAGGGCCAACAGATTGGTCTGGAAGGCAATCTCATCGATAGTCTTGATGATCTTTGATGTCTCTTCACTGGCCTTGGAGATTTCATTCATGGAGTCGGTCAACCGGGTCATGGAATCTCCGGCGGCAATCGTTACTTTTTTCGCCTCCTTGGCCAGCGCGTCGGCCTGGTTGGCGTTATCGGCGTTTTGTTTGGTCATCGAGGCCATTTCCTCCATCGAGGAAGATGTTTCTTCCACGGCGGCAGCCTGTTCCGAAGACCCTTCCGCCAATGACTGGCTGGCGGACGCCACTTGATTCGATGCGGCAGCGACCTGGTCGGAGGCATTGGACAGCCCCTCGACAATTTGATTGATTGTCCGGGTCGTTTTCCTGACGATTATAATGGCCAGGGTAAGACCGAGCAAAATGCCTAGCCCTCCGACCAGAGCCAATGTCCAAACGGATTTGTTCACTTTATTCTGACAGACCAGTTGTTCTTCCGTCATCTCGTTTTTCATTTGCTCGGTCAGTTTTCCAAGCGCGGCATCACAGGCCGCCACTAGTTTCGGCTTTTGATTTACAGTAAGCTCGGCGCTTCTGACATTGGAATTGATCCGGGACAATTTAACAACCTGTTGATAGTGTTTTTGGAAGTCATCAATAGCCTGCGACGCAGCGTTAAGGTGTTCTTGTCCTTTGTCTGAAGTTTTCAAAGAAGAAAGGGCCTGGTCAATGTTTTTTCGATAACCTTTCATCTCATTTTCCAGCGCATCCATTGCTGCATCATCGGAGGCGTCAATATGGGTTCTCAGGGCATAATGCCAATTAGTCATTGAAATAGCTGCGTTACCGATAAGCTGTATCAACTCGCCCGCCTTGGCCATGGCGCTTACGTCGTTGGCTTTTTGGGCTGATTTGAACTCCTCGGAGTAGAGGTTAGTCAGATTCGTCATGGATTTATTAAAGGCTTTCCTGGCCTTATCTGATGGGCCTGAGGAAATATTTGTGGCTTTAACATTGGTGTTTTGAACGGCTAATTCCAAAATCGTCTTATCCAAGGCCCGTAGCGCATCAAAAGTCTTATTGAATTCCTGAAGAGCCTTTTGCTCGGCCTCTCGTTTGGTCAAATCCGGTTCTTTGTCAATAGCCTGGGAAAGGGTGTCTCTGATTTTAGCCGCCTCACCCGAACGTTCCCTGGATTTATCCGCAAACGCTATAGCTACGTCATCTTTGTCGGATATTACGGCATTCTTCTCGGCCCTGATAGACTCATAAATCACCAGGGATATTCTACCAACCAGAAGAGTCTTCTTGATCGTATCATCGACCAGATGGTTAAACACATTACCGTTTGAGATAAGACCGGTTAATCCGACCGCTCCACAAATCACGGCCACCACCGCCAACATCGCCACCACCAAGATTATCTTTGCCCCCAGCTTCATACTGACTCCTTTTGTTTTTGTCGGTATGCGGTTGCCCCTCCTGGCCTTCTTGTTGGCTAAACGGACTCATGCTCCGTCGGCCCTCGGGTTGTTTGAGAACGGGGTGATCAGAGACACGGCCGCGCCCCATGGCTTTATGA
>JADFXY010000576.1:0-2441 GCA_015233355.1 Deltaproteobacteria bacterium
CTTCTATATTCCACATACCGATAAATCATGTTAATATGCCCGGCATAGAGGCGCCTAAGGTGTCGCAGAGCATCGCCTCGTTTCAAACCGCCGTTGGGATGACTAACCAGCACCCACATGATAGGAACAGGGTCTAGATCGGGCCAGGTCGGAGTCAACCGCTGCAACACACTGTAAAGCTCGGGTCATTAAAGAGATACTTGGCCGGATCAATGTTCCATTTCTCCGGTGCATCCACCCCAACGATCCTTCGGGCATTCTTTGATTTTGCCCCAGATTGGTTAGCCAAATCCAGAACCTGGGGCGAATGTGCGTCGGACTGGTCCGAATCATTGATTAGAATTATCTTGGGATTCATTAAGTCGTGACTGTCGATGTCCATGACCAGCCCCATTTCTCCGGTATTTAATTTGACCAGGCTCCCTATCGGGTAGACCCCCAGGCACTTGACCAGGTTGGAGACCAAGATCGGGTCGAATTGCACTGCGCGTCCGGCATACATGATTCGGAGGGTCTCGTGGGAGCTGATTTTTTTTCGATAGATCCGATCACTGGTCATGGCGTCGTAAACATCAGCCAGACTGATCACCTGAGCGGACAAAGGTATTTCATTTGCTTTGATGCCCTGGGGGTATCCCTGCCCGCCGTACCGCTCATGGTGAAACAGGGCGCATTCGATGGTTTCGCGGGAAACATGGTCCGCGTTCTTAAGAAGTTTGGCGCTAAGATAAGGATGTTTACGAATTTCGCCAAATTCTTCCATGGTCAGTGGGCCGGGTTTATTGATTATTTTTTCTGGGATAGCCATTTTGCCCAAATCGTGGAAAAGGGCTCCGATACCTACGGCCCGCAACATCGGGACAGGGAAATCCAAGAATCGGCCCAGCGTCAGGGCCAGTACGCACACGTTCACTGAATGGGTGTAGGTATATTCATCGAAAGTCTTGAGTTTGATCAGGGCGGATAGGGCGTAGCGATTTCGGAAGACGCTCTGAATCAACTCATCCAGGTCGGAGGCGACCTCTTCGAGGTTGATCGGTTTTTCAATCTGGACTTGAGAGAGGAAGATTCGGGTCCGGTTAAGAAACTCGGTATAAACCCGGGTCACTTGGGCCATTTCATCTTGGACGGAGACGGTGTCGGCCAGGGCCGAAAGGGTCTCATTGGTTAGCTCTTCCGGTTCGATTGTCTCGGCCTGCGGTTCGTCGGGGCTAAGTATCATCGTCTGGGGCTGCGCCCGGCCATCGCCGGCCGGATCTACGTCGCCGCCCTTGGTTGTATCAATTTTAATGGACAATAGCCCATATTGCTTAATCTTTTTTATCTCTTGATCGGATTTGATCAGCCGCCTGGTCTTCAAAAAAGGATGGTTTAACCAGGACATCCCCAGGTCTTCGACATACATGCCGACCTTAAGTTGTTGGACATTGATAGTCTTGATCATAGCCGCCGCCCGCTGTTTCTAGTGGTGTATTTCACTAGTATTATAGAGACAATATAATATAAATGATTCAGACTAAGAATTCAAGAGTTGATTCGCGGTCAGATTGACTTTATTTATAACCAAACAATATGTCTAACTTAAAGCTTAATGCCTGGAGATCCCCGCCATGAGCGCGAGACGACCAAGGTGCTCTATCCCTAATTCAATGACCTCGCCCAACTAGTTGGATTAATAAATTATCCAGCGTTTGTTCACCCCAAACTCCATTACCGGGAACTATCCAGGAGACCACAATGAAACAACCTCTTCCAAAACT
Organism: Deltaproteobacteria bacterium; assembly: GCA_015233355.1. Lineage (GTDB taxonomy): Bacteria > Desulfobacterota > JADFXK01 > JADFXK01 > JADFXK01 > JADFXK01. The sequence goes on from JADFXY010000576.1 coordinate 1,761, forward strand.
CACCGGGCACAGCTGCTTTGCCTGCGGGACGGAAAACCCCTTTGGGCTAAACATGAATTTCTACAGGGAAGGTAATCGGATCTGCTCGGATATCACTCTGTCTGAAAATTACGTCGGATGGTCAAGTATCGCCCACGGGGGCATCATCACCACCTTGTTGGACGAGGCCATGTCCTGGTCGCTTATCGCTTCCGGGCGGTTGTATTTTTTGACGCGTGAGATTAAGGTGAAGTATTTGAAGCCGGTTTATGTCGGAACGCCGTTAAAGGCCTGGGGTGAAGTCAAGGATGCCGATCGCACTAATGCCATCAAAATGACCGGCGGACTGGAGGATCAGTCGGGAGCGACCCTGGCCAGAAGTGAGGGGCTGTTCGCTGAACTGCCGAAAGAGAAGTTGCCTTTCTTGCCCGAGGACCTGATTCGGGATATGGAAGCACTTTATTGCAAGTTCCCCCGCAACCCGTAACCCGGCACATTTCCCAGGCGTTGCCCCGAGGCTAAGAACGTTCCCCGCAAGCTGCCTCTGATTGCACCAATGTTGGGGTTGGGCCCATTGCGGCAACAGCCTCGGGAAGGGCGTGATAAAAGTTTTCAGGACCGAGGAATTCGTAGAAGCCCGACCTGCCCATTATTTCGAGTACAGGCTTGGTTACCGCAACCATGAGAAAATGAACTTCCTTT
>JADFXY010000577.1:0-2398 GCA_015233355.1 Deltaproteobacteria bacterium
AATGACCCACGAGGACATCCGGAAAACCATCGCCAGTTTTGCTGCAGGAGCCGCCAGGGCCAGGGAAGCCGGATTTGACGCCGTGGAAATCCTGGGCAGCGCGGGCTACCTGATCTGTCAGTTTCTTTCGCCCCTGACCAACAAGCGGACCGACGAATATGGGGGCGACTTAGACCACCGGATGCGTTTTGGATGTGAGGTAATCCGGGCGGTCCGCCAGGTAGTGGGGCCGGATTTTCCGGTTAGCATCCGGATTGCCGGCCACGATTTCATGGATGGCGGCCACACCAACCGGGAGGCCCGGATATTCGCCCAGGCCGTAGAAGACGCCGGGGTAGACCTAATCAACGTCACCGGCGGCTGGCACGAAACCAAGGTGCCCCAGACGACTATGGACCTGCCCCGAGGCGGGTTCACCTACCTGGCCAGGGGAATCAAAGAAGTGGTCAAGGTGCCGGTGATCGCCTGCAACCGGATCAACACCCCGGAACTGGCCGAGGAGGTGCTCCGCCAGGGATTCGCCGATCTGATCGGACTGGGCCGGCCTCTCCTGGCTGATCCCGATTTTCCGCAAAAAGCCATGTCCGGCCGGTCCGATGAAATCGCCCTATGCCTGGCCTGCAACCAGGCCTGCTTCGATCATGGCTTGTCCTTGCAACCAGTCGGCTGCCTGGTCAACCCCCAGGCCGGATTTGAATCGGAAACCAAGATAGAACCCACAGCCGACCCCAAACGCGTCCTGGTCATCGGGGGTGGCCCGGCCGGGATGGAAGCGGCCCTGGTCCTCTCCTCCCGCGGGCACCAGGTGCAGTTAATTGAGCAAGCTACCCGGTTGGGCGGCCAGATCCTGTTGGCTGCAGCTCCTCCGGGCCGGGAAGAATTCCTGAGCCTGGCCACCTCGTTGACTAATCGCCTGGCCAAAACGGAAACGGCGGTGGAACTGGGCCGCCGGGTCACGGCGGACGTGGTCAAGGACATTGATCCCGAAATAGTCGTGGTCGCCACCGGGGCTAAGCCCATTCAGCCGGATATTCCGGGAGTCGATGGCCCGGGGGTGGTTCAGGCCTGGGATATCCTGTCCGGCCGGGTCACCCCGGGAGAACTGGGCCGCCGGGTGCTCGTCCTGGGCGGGGGCGCGGTCGGGTGCGAAACAGCCCTGTTCCTGGCCAAATATGGGGCCATGACCGGTGAAGAATTACTCTTTCTGCTGGAAAATGGGGCTGAAACTGCGGACTCAATGCGGCCCTTCATCAATTCCGGCGCCAAACAATTGACGATTGTGGAGATGCTGCCCAAAATAGGACGGGATATCGGCCTGACCAACCGCTGGATCGTGCTCCAAAACTTAGAGCGCAAGGGCGTGACCATGAGGACTAAGTGCCGGGTCACGGCCATTACTCCCACCGGCGTCCAGGTGGATAAAGACGGGACGGCCGAGTTCATCCCTGGAGACAGTGTTGTCTTAGCCCTGGGTTCCAGGTCGGAAAATGCCCTGGCCGATGAGATCAGGGCCTTGGGCTACGTCACCCACGTCATCGGCGATGCCCAGGCCCCTCGGAAAGCCCTGGAGGCCGTCAAAGACGCCTTCGATCTGGGCCGGACCCTTTAAAGGCTGGACAAGGTCATGATTGATGCTTATAAAAGTCCTATCTCAGGTTGCCGGCTTTCGCCTATTTTTTCCAAACAACCGGCAATCAGAACCGGCAACCTATAACCGACCATCAGCCCAGCCAATCGGCGACCAGAATTACAAGGATAGTTAAGATGATTACCGAAGAGTACGTTCACGGATATTCCGAGCGGGAAAAAAGCCGCTTATTCGACCAGGCCAACACCTTAACCGGCCTTCTCCACTATGACACGGTCTATCCCCCAGGAAGTTCGGTCCTGGAGGCCGGCTGTGGAGTGGGTGCGCAAACGGTCACCCTGGCCGGAAACAGCCCTGGAGCCCACTTTACCTCCATCGATATCTCCCCGGACTCCCTGGCTGCCGCGGCGGCCTTAACCAGACAGGCCGGGATATCCAATGTCGATTTTCAACAAGCTGATATTTTTGATCTGCCTTTTGCGCCTGAAAGCTTTGACCATATCTTCGTCTGTTTTGTCCTGGAGCATCTCAAGAATCCGGTGGAAGCCTTAGCCTGCTTGAAATCTGTGCTAAAGCCGGGCGGGACCATCACCGTTATCGAAGGGGACCACGGCTCGACCTACTTTTATCCGGAAAGCCGGGCCGCCCTGGAGGCCGTCCAGTGTCTCATCGACATCCAGGCCAGGTTTGGCGGTAACTCCCTGATTGGCCGGCAACTCTACCCCCTGCTGAAAAGCGCCGGGTTCCAGGCCCCGGTCGTCTCACCCCGCATGGTTTACGTTGACTCCAGTAGACCGGAACTGGTGGAGG
>JADFXY010000578.1:0-2384 GCA_015233355.1 Deltaproteobacteria bacterium
CAAGATGTGGTGGGCCGCACAGAACACGGCCATAAAATAAACGTCGCCGGCCACGCTAAGGTAAATACCCCGATAAATGAACATAACATTTCTCTTAATCAACAAAATCATGCCGGCCGCCGGAACCGTGAAGACAACGGCGATGGCCATGAATTGAAATATGTCCCATAGCCCCTTCATATTACGTCTCGAATCCCTTTTTCCAGTTTTCGGTAAAACAGATAAGATATGATCAGCAACCCGTGGCCGATCACTGTGATGATCATTAAGTTAAAAAAATTTGGCATCTTATCAAAGACGAAGATGTCGTGATAAGCTTTGATAAAGATGAAGGCTGGATTATAATCAAACCATTTGCTAGTCGTTTTCGGCAGAATGTTGATGGTGTAGACGATGGGTGTGAACCAGAACCAGATTTGGAGGACTATTCCGGTCACTTCCCTCAGATCACGAATAAATACCTGAAAAATTGCAATTAAAAATCCCAAGGCATAGGCGAAGATCTGGTGGGTCAAATAGATCCAGGGGACAAAAATGATCCAGACAGAGATGGGAGAGCTGAAACCAAGGAGAAATCCAATATAGATGAGGATACTGATGACGAAAACAGCCGACTCGGACAAGACGATGTACAGGGGTAGGTAGGGCAGGGAAATCTTTATTTTGGATATAATGGCCTTCCTGTCCGAAAAAACCGTGGCCGACCGAGACACCGTATTGGCGAAAGCCGTCCATGGTAGAATCCCGGCCACAAGGTAGGTACTATAGGACATCGAGGAAGATGACCCCGGCAGCTTACTCCCCATAATATTTGAAAAAACTACAACATAGATAAAAATAGTGAATAACGGCCAAATAAAAGTCCATAATACGCCTAACGCTGAACCCGAATATTTTTCAACCAAATCGCGCTTGGTAAATTCCAACAACAAAGAAAGATTCATGAACCCGCCATCTCCAAAATAAGAATTTTCCCAACGCCATGCTTGACTCTCCGGGAGAACATCGGCATTGGGACCCTTTGTTTAACTATTTTAGCCTGTTATATAATAAGTTTAAGTTTGGCTTATAGATCCCCGACCACGGCGATCCGCGACAGGGTATTCATGTGAGAAACTATTTCCTCGTCCCGGACAAATGGTGTAATAAGATGCTAACGGGGCCGTTGATTGGGAGGAAGGATTTTTGGGACGGTAGCTTCGCCTAAGCCAAGAATGGAGGCGATTGCGTCGGCAAGACAAAGAAGGGAAAGGGTACCAAATTGATTATTATTTCAGATTACAATGGTCTTCCTCTCGGATGTCGTCTTGACTCTACCTCCCCGGCGGAAGTTACTTTGGTCGACAAAACCCTAATCCAAATCAAGGTCCCCAGGACGGGACGCGCAGACCCACAAGTCGACTAAAGTGGGTGGTTGCCGACAAAAGTTATGATCGCGAAAACACAGACTGATCGTCAGATATGAACGGCGTTCACTGTGCCCCCGGCATTCTTAACCCTCGTCCTCCTAATCATAACACGCAGGAAATTATAGAGAGATTCTACAATTCTGAATTTATATTTGTCAAGACCGATCTAAGATGATTATGTATATGTCAATACAATTTCATGATTATTCTATCAGAAAAGAACACCTCGGTCAAGGCCGAAACCGTGTCCGGACGATCACATCCCGGCAGGCGGTTAAATGCCCAGGAAGGCTTCCTTGACCTGCGTATTTTCCAGAAGCTCGAGACCGGCACCCTCCATGACTATTCGGCCGTTTTCCATCACGTAAGCGCGGTCACACATTTTCAGCGTTTGCATGACATTTTCTGGTCAAAGCGAGTAACATATCATGGCACGGTCATAATTGGCTGTTTTAGGGGTAATGATGTTGGTTGTATCGTGCCCTCTTAAGGACCACAAGATCATCTTAATGGAGTCAACCGGGAGCAGAATAATCACCCGACTTTAACTGGATGCTGTCGTTAACAAATTATAGCACGAATATTGAAATAAATATATGATAATTTATTGAGTACACAAAAAAACAGCGCAGCTTATGACCGTTCAAAGTATAATCCATGAAGTACCTCAGCCCCATTGGCACCACCCCCATAACAACATCCGGGTAAAAATTGGAATTGCCGGTTTACCTGATTTTCTCTTGACTTGTCATTGAAAACTCCCTATGATTCAAGCCAAGATTGAAAAATTAAACTCTTTTAAGGGGGGGACCAAGATGAGAAAGCGTGCCTTGTTGATGTCACTGATCTTTTGCTTGATGGGTATCCTGGCCGGCGGGGCCTTGGCCCAAGACAAAGTGAAAGTCGGGGTGATTCTGCCTTTGACCGGTGAACTGGCCAAGTTCGGGGAAATCGAACGGAAGTCTTTCCTGATAG
>JADFXY010000579.1:0-2371 GCA_015233355.1 Deltaproteobacteria bacterium
CAAAAGCAAAGGAATCATCAAATTTGAGGAAAAAGTGGTTCAAGGTGACGAAAAAAAACAAGGTGACTACACCATAGAATTCGAATGCGGCCGACCGGAAGGCGAGCAAGAAGTTAGAACCGGAAGAAAATGCCGGGTCTCCAAGAAAGGAAGTGAGTATTTCATCAACACCGACACCAGCAACCCCTATGAATCGGAATTCATGGCCTGCTGGGTTTGTTGTGAAAATTATTAGGCCTTCCTTAACCTGGGCCCAGTTCATTTTGCGTCTCAACCATAAGATGATCCGATGACCTCGCAGGTACGTTTTGTCGGAACCTCAGGGTTCTATTACGATGTCTGGCAGGGTGTTTTCTATCCAGTGGGTCTGGCCAAGAAAGACCGGCTGGCTCATTATGTGAAACACTTCAACACGGTGGAGCTCAATAACCCGTTCTATCGGTTACCCCGGGAAAGCACCTTTGCGGGATGGCGCGATAAGGCCCCGGCGGGATTCGTCTTCAGCCTGAAAGCCTCCCGCTTTATCACCCATATAAAGAAACTGGTCAATGTGAACGATGCGGTGGCCACTTTCTTCGACCGGGCCGGACATCTCAAAGAACACCTGGGCCCGGTCCTTTTCCAGTTGCCGCCCACTATGAAACGGGATGCCCCCTTATTAAAAAATTTTCTGTCGTCTATTCCCTCGAATTGCCCCAGTGTGATCGAATTTCGACACCCGTCTTGGTATGATGACGCCATTTACCAGATACTGGCCGAGCACAAGATGGGTTTTTGCATTCACGATGCGGTCGATGCCCCCACACCTGTACAACTAACTCTGGCCGACATGATTTATATCCGGTTCCACGGCCCGGAAAAGGGCTACCGGGGGACCTACGGCCAGGCAGGTCTGTATCACCCGGCCGCCTGGGTCCGGGAAACCATCTGCCACCACCCCCATATTCGACTATTTGTATACTTCAACAACACCGCAGGCGGCGCCTTGAACGACGCCGTCATGTTCAGAGATTTAATTCTCATCCCTAACCGGATCATTCCAGCGCCTCGATGAGAGACTGAGATATGCCCTACCTTACACATAACATGTTGTTACAAATCAATAAAATACAAATATTAGCAAAATGAAAAGTACGCCTTGACACTTTCTACTTTATAGTATATCTTAACACTCAAACGACTCCGCGATTATCTTCAATTCACTCGGAGCGATCATCTACTTCAGAACGATAAGGACTAATTTGGAGAAGATAAAAAAGACAAACCGTCCCAAACCCGGCTTGCGGATGAATGAACTCATGGACCTCACCGGGTTACCCAAGTCCACCATCCTGCATTACGCGGCCCAAGGGTTGTTGCCGGAACCGATTAAAACCAGCCCCAATATGGCCTATTACGACCCGGCCAGTGTGGACCGGCTCAAATATATCAAGATGCTTCAGGAGAAATATCGTCTGCCCCTGGCCAAGATTAAGACATATCTTAATCTACAAGATCAGGGCCGGGATGTAACGCCTTTGCTCGAACTCAGCCAGGTTATTTTCGGCCAGATGGAGGGACCGGTTTTAGACGAGGCGGCCCTGTGCCGGGCTACCGGCCTTAGCCCGGATCAATTAACCGGGCTTATCCGGACCAATCTAATTTTGCCACTGGAACCAGGCTGTTACAACCAAGACGATGTTAAGGCGGCCAATGTTTACAAACAAGCTCTGGACAATGGACTAGACATCTCCGACCTTATCTTTTACCCGGCCATGGGAAAAGAAATCGTCGATCATGAAATGCGGTTGCGGAGCCGTCTGACCCGTCATTTGCCGGATGACCAAGATGCCGCCTTATCCAGGCAACTGGCTATCAATGCCAGGACGTTGCGTGGCTACGTCATAGACCGCCTTTTTCAGCATCGGATCGCGGCGGCCAGGAACTTAAAAGACGATGGGCTGCGCTGATGAACCGTCTTCGTGAAAATCTGCCTGTAATTATCGGCGCGGCCTACATAACCCTGGCCGGCATCCGCCATTTCCAGATTCAAACCGGCCGCCTCTGGAGCCTGGTTGGTTTGCTCTTGATCGCCGCGGCCATTTATCGGCTCAAGAAACACGGCGGCGTTTCGGCTATCGCCACAGGCTTTTTGGTCTACATGATCATTAACGTCGTGGCGTTTTGGGGTGGACCGGCCGATCTGGCCGAGGCCCTGGCCACATATCCCACCGCATTTCTTTACGCCTCGTTCCTGGTGGTGACGGCTGGGCCGGCTCTGCTGAGTAAACGCTACTTCACCGAATATTTCGCTCGGAAAACCACCCCGGAAGCGGTTTGGGAGACCGGCGTGTTCAAGATCATCAACCGAAACATGACCTGGGCCTGGGCC
>JADFXY010000057.1:0-15571 GCA_015233355.1 Deltaproteobacteria bacterium
CGTCTTGACTTGGATTATACTGGCCTGGGGTGGAAAGGAAGCCGTGGCCGTGGGCTTTGTCCAGGTGATGACCTACGCCATTCCGCTGGGCGGCATGAATTTGAGTCTTTTGGGATTTGTGCAAGCTTTCCTGGTCCTATTGTTTACCCACGCGGCGACACGATTGTGGCGGAGATTCTTCCTTAAAACACTTCTAGCCAAGAGCGGCCTGGCTTTAGGCGTTCAGGAGTCGATGGCCGGTGTCTCGGGTTATGCCATCTGGGCCTTTGGGATCATCTCGGCATTTTATGCCCTGGGTTTAAGTGCGACTTCTCTGGCCGTGGCCTTCGGCGCTCTGGGCGTGGGGCTCGGTTTTGGTTTGCAGACTATTTTCAACAATTTCGTCAGCGGCATTATTCTCCTGTTCGAGCGTCCCATCCAGGTGGGGGATGTGATAGAAATTAAGGGTGTTACAGGAACGGTGAAGAATATCCGGGTCCGGTCGACCGTGGTCCAGACCTGGGATAACGCCTCGCTGATCATCCCCAATTCGGATTTGATCAGTAATCAATTAACAAATTGGAGTTTCAAAGACATGCGGGTCAGGCGCAACATCAGCATAGGCACTGCCTATGGGGCCGACGTGGATGCAATCAAGGACGCCCTGCTGGAGGCGGCCAACCAACATCCGCTGGTCCTCCAGGAGCCAAAGCCGGATGTGCTCTTTGCCGACTTCGGAGACAGCGCCCTTATTTTCAAGCTTCGAGTGTGGACCTCCGTCCAACATGCCGTAGGGGTCGAATCGGAACTCCGATTTAAAATTGACCGCCTATTTCGGGAACGAAAGATAGAAATCCCCTTTCCTCAGCGCGACATTAACATCAGATATATTGACGGGGCCGCCCCACCCCCTTTGGTCAACACGGAGTCTTGAATCCCGTCACGGGTTACCGGTTGCGGTGCTATGTCGTTAACTTACGGCGAGGGTTGCCGGTCGCAAATTTATCTGAAAACTTTGCCGGGACAATTCAAGCCATAGACATAACCCGTAACACGATATCCGCAACTGGAGATTTTGAGAAGCGGTTTTTATAGACCGAAGGGAGCGAACAGGACATGCCGACAAGGTATTCCCAGGATGCCGTCAAGCAAGAAGACCCTACCCCGGACAACCGGGCAACCAGGCGGCCGAGGGTAGCGTTTGTCGTTCAGCGGTGCGGCCTGGAAGTCAACGGCGGAGCGGAGCTTCTTTGCCTTAAAATAGCTCAAAAGATGGCCAAGTATTGGCATACGGAAGTGCTCACCACCACGGCCCTGGATTACATGACCTGGGCGAATTGTTACCCCCCCGGTGAAGAATTGATCGGAGAGACCAGAGTCCGGCGCTTCCCGGTCGCCTCGCCCCGGAACGTCAACTCATTTAATCGGCTTTCAGAAAGGATTGCCCCCCGCGTTAAAAATGCCACCATAGAAGAGCAGGAGAAATGGATGCGCGCTCAAGGTCCCTGGAGCCCGGCCCTCCTGGATTACGTCAGGCAACATGCCGCGGAATTCGATGCCTTCATCTTCTTTCCATATTTGTATGCCACTACCTATTTTACCCTGCCGCTGGTTCAGGATAAAGCCTATCTGGCTCCCCTGGCCCACGACGAATGGCCGATTTACATGAGCATGTGGGACAAGTTCTTTCAACTCCCGCAAGGCTTCATTTTCAACAGCCTGGAAGAGCTTGATTTTCTGAAAACCAGATTTCCCGGAGCCAGATTGAACGGACCAGTGGCCGGGATGGCTTTAGACCCCCCGGAGACCCTTGACGGAGACGGATTTCGCAGTCAATTCCGCATCAATGAGAGGTTCATCCTGTACATCGGGCGGATCGATCCGTCCAAAGGGTGTGATGACCTGTTCCATAACTTCATGGAGCTGCAAAAACATGATCAGGCGCCCCGAAAGCTGGTCTTGTTGGGCAAACCGGCCATGGATGTGCCGAAGCATCCGGATATCATTTCCCTCGGCTTTGTGGATGAACAGACCAAGTGGAACGCGCTGGCCGCCTGCGATTTTTTGGTTATGCCGTCTCCATACGAAAGCCTGTCTATCGTTTTGCTGGAGGCCTGGTGGGCCGGCAAAGCAGTTTTGGTCAACGGAAAATGCCGCGTCCTGGTCGGGCAATGTCGCCGCGCCCAAGGCGGCCTGTGGTATTCTGATCCGACCGAGTTTATGGTCGCAGTCAAACACCTGAATGAGGAAACCAGACGGCAATTGGGTGTCCAGGGGCAGAGATTCGTTAAAGAAGCTTACACCTGGCCGGTGGTGGAAAGGAAATATTCAGACCTGATCAATCCTATCCCGCACAAAAACGTAATACAATAAAAACCGCATCTTCCACGCTGTAACCGGAAATTCTGTTGACTTGATTGTTTGACCGAACTACACTAATCCAATGTTGAATTTCAGTCTTTTGAAAAGAAGCACAACCCAAAGGACACGGAGAGAAAAAAGAGGACACAGAGTTTTCTGATATGGCTTCCAAGATCTCTGCGTTTTCTTCGTTCCCTTTGCGTCCTTTGTGTTGTGCTTTTAATATGGCTGAATATATACCTAAAATTCCAGATTTAGAAACTATAATTATGAGGATGAACTGAATGAACGAACCAAGCAAGGGCTGGGAACCAAAAAAACTGATGTTGGAAGACTCTTTTCGATTTTCCTGTCACCACGGGGTGTCTTGTTTCACTACCTGTTGCCGTGACATAAATATTTTTCTCACCCCATATGACCTCCTCCGGATGAAGAACCAACTGGGCATATCCTCAGGAGAGTGCATTGATAAGTACACCGAGGTCGTTTCCGGGGCCAAGCATTTGATTCCACTGCTAGTCATCAAAATGAACGAGACCGACAAGAAATGCCCCTTTGTCGGCGACAAGGGATGCGAGATTTATGATGTCCGGCCCTGGGCCTGCCGGATGTATCCCATAGATATGGACCAGGAAAGTGATTTCTTCACCATGGACGTGGCCGACAGATGTTTTGGTCTTAATGAAGACCGGCAATACTACCTTTCGGAATATCTGGAAGACCAGGGCTTGATCAACCTCCGGGACGTGGAGGATAGTTTCAACGAACTTACCGGCAACGAGCGTCTGCGGGATGTGGAAGTGGATAATGACGCCATCAAAAAAATGGTTTTCATGGCTACCTATAACATCGATGAGTTCCGGCGGTTCGTCTTCGGCAGCAGCTTCCTGTCCAAGTTCGATATCCCCCAGACCAGAGTGGAAAAAATAAAGCGGAATGACGTGGAACTGCTCAAGCTGGCCTTTGATTGGATCAAGTTCGGCTTGCTGGGACGAATAGTTCTCAAGGTCAAGGACGAAGTCCTCGAGGCCCACGCCAAGAATATCCCGGAAGGAGAGGATGGGCAATAATCTATGGATTTAAAAACAATTATTAATGATCACAACCCTGAGGCCCTCATCCCCCTGGAACGCGATAGCTTCGTCTTTGGTTGCCATTCCAAGGTAACTTGCTTCAACGTTTGTTGCGGTGACTTGAACCTGATGTTGACCCCCTATGATGTCTTGCGGATGAAAAATCATCTCAAGGTTCCCTCCGAGGTCTTCCTCGATGATTACACCACCAGCCGGGCCACCGGACATCATGGCCTGCCCATGGCCTTCCTGAGAATGAAAGATGACGAAAAAAAGCGTTGCCCGTTCGTCACCGACCAGGGGTGCTCCATCTACGAAGATCGGCCTGGAGCCTGCCGGATGTACCCACTGGGCCGCGCCGCCACCAAACCAGACCCAGGACTGAGCGTCAAGGAGCAGTTCTTCTTTGTCAAAGAAGCCCATTGCACCGGTTTTGGACAAGGCCGGGAATGGACCGTGGCGGAATGGCAAGCCAATCAGGGCCTGACCGAATATAACTTTTACAATGACTTGTGGATGGAAATCATTACCCGAAAGGTTCCCGGGCCCCAAGCCGCGTTAAATCCCCAAAAATTTCAAATGTTTGTCATGGCGTCATATAACCTGGATGAATTCCGCCGGTTTGTTTTGGGCAGCCGGTTCCTGACCCTGTTCGATTTGCCGGCTGATCTGGCCGAAAAGGTGAAAACAGATGACCTCGAGTTGCTGAAGTTGGGGATGAACTGGCTCCGATTTTCTCTATTCGGCGATCCGACACTGGTCATCAAAGACTCGGTCATTAAGGAAAAGAAAGCCGCATCAGAAGGAAAATGAAGCATGGGTTATTGGATCGGAAGGCTCTGGCTGGCGTTCTGGGGTTGGCGGATCGAAGGTGCAGAACAGTTACCCGCAAAGTTTGTGTTTATCGCCTCGCCCCACACCTCGAACTGGGACGTGCCGTTTATGCTGGCTGCGGCTTATGTCTTGCGCATACGAATTTCTTGGTTGGGTAAACATAGCCTGTTTAAGGGTAGATGCGGCCGGATTCTGAGAGCCTTAGGCGGCATTCCCGTTAACCGGCAGGCGCCCCAGAACCTGGTCCAACAGATCGCAGCATCATTCCATGCCTCGACAAACCTGATACTGGCCGTACCCCCAGAGGGGACCCGGAGGAAAACCGAATACTGGAAATCAGGCTTTTACCATATTGCCCGGACAGCCGGAGTTCCGATAGGTCTCGGCTTTCTGGACTATGGCCGGAAACGCTGCGGGTTCGGCGGCTTCTTCTTCCCCAGCGGCGACGTCCGGGCCGACATGGACAGGTTGCGGGCCTTTTATGGCGGCATTCGGGGCAAGTATCCCGAAAAAACGGGCCGGCCGCGGTTGCGTGAAGAGGATACCCCCGTGGGCGGGGTTAACTTGCCTTCGGAGCCAAAGTAACATCTATCGGTTAGACCTGACCGGGCCTCAGGATGATGATCCCGTAGCCTTTTGCTGGGTTCGCATTTTCTGCAACAAGGCTCCATAGGACTCTTGCGCAATCACCCGGGCAAATGATTTTTTATACTTTTCCACAATGCTGACCCCATCTATCGTCACATCCTGGACCAACCATTCCTGCTTCACCGAAGCCACCCAATATTCCACCTGGATTTCATCGCTTGCCCGAATAATTGTCGTCTTGACCAAGGCCCGGCCCTGGTTAAGCTCTTCCGTGGTGTAGCGGATTTCTTCCTTCTTTAAAAAATCCAGCACTAACCGGGTGTAAGAATCAAGAAACAGGTCTTGAAAAACACTCTTGAACTCCAGACGTTGCGGACCGGTAAGCTTTGGCCAGGATTGATCCAGGGCGTTCTTAGCCATGGTCTCAAGATCGAAATTGGCGGCGATAACCCCTTTGGTCGCCGTTCTCCGCCGCTCCCTTTGCTCCGGTCCTTGAAGTTGAGGGTCGGTCTGGATAGACATGACCTTTTGGAGCATATCCCGGATGCGATCCGTGGCCGGGCCGGCATGAACCAGACCGGAAAAGAAAACAAGGGTCAAAAGACAAACAATTAAGACGACGGTCTTTCTTCTCATGATATTTCCTCACGACTTAAGGACTTAAAATTGGAAACATTTTTATCCGGGACTTCCTGAATCTCGGAACACTCCGGGATTATCGGGACGCCGGCCCCGGCCGATCCCACGACCACCTGTAACAGGGCCGGGAGAAAAACCACGGCTGCGGCTAAGACACTCAGACTACCCATCATGGACAAGAACCCCAGGCTATAGATCCCCTGGTGGTCGGAGATGATCAGGCTGCCGAAACCAACCGTGGTCGATAGACCGGCAATGATCACCCCTTTGGCCGTGCTGACCGGCAGCATGGCTGTTCCCGCTTCGCGGCCTTCCTGGCGCCACCGTTGCACAATAATAATCCCATACTCCACCCCGGCCCCAAAGACCAGGGGCAAGAAGATGGCATTGGCTAAGTTCAGATCGACATGGAATAGATACATCAGCCCCCCGGTCCAGGCGGTGCCGACGAAAAACGGGATCATGGCCATCACCGTATCCTGGAGGCGGCGAAAGATGATCCAGAGCAGGACAAAAATAATTACCCCGCCATAAATCGAAGCATGAATAATGGCGTCGCGGAAGGCCTGGGTGAATTGATACAACCTGACCGGATCACCGACCGCGTCTGGATCCACCGTTCTAAGGTCTTTGACAAACCTGGCCAGCATCTCAGGTTGCCAGATATCCAACGCCGGAAAAACGCGAATCAGATAAAGGTTGTCGGGTCCCACAAACAGATGCCGGATGGACGGGGGCAGGTCGGATGGCTGCATAGGTGAAGCGTAGGCATTCCGGCGGAGAACATCCAGCATCCCGTCGAGTTGATTGAAAAACTTTGTTTGAAATGATTGCAGGGCGGACTCGACTTTAGCCCGTTCGGGAGCACTAATTCTTTGTCGAATGTGATCGATGAGATCCCTGACTTGATCCATTTGCCCGAGCAATGACCGGTCAATCGCCCCAGCCTGGCCCGGATCAACCATCTTGAATCGGATTCTGCCCAGGGCCTGATCCAATTCGGCCGGATCAACCGCCCCGTCCGGATGCCGGAAGGACTTGACCCCGTCTATGATCGGCCTTATGTCGGCCAGCAGGGCCACCTTTGAGGTCTGGTCGCGGGGAAGCAGGCTGGATGCGCTCCGGGCCTCAGCGACCGAACCGAGGGCGGCCAGGGCCGCGGTTTTCCGTTTGACCTCATCAAGCGAGCGGGCCAGAACCGCCCCATGCATACTCGTTTGTTTGGAGTCGTCTATCAGCTTTTTGGCCCAGAGCACCGATTCGGCATGTTTGGATTGCAGCCGCAACATGTTAAGATCAAAGGCCACCCCGGCGCCGCCCCAGATGGCCAAAACCAGCACCAGGCCCGATGGAATCAAGATGGCCCAGGCGCGGCGGTTGGTCAGCCCGAATAAAGGCCTGACCCGGTCGGGAACGCCCCCCACCTTCGTCCGGCGGCGCGGCTTGTCCAGCAATAAGGCCAGCGGCGGCAAAACGCCCAGAGTGGTAATGGTGGTCATAACCATCCCAATGGTGGAGATTATCCCCAGCTCGGCCAAACCCTTAAATCCAGTCAGAGCCAATGGAAAAAATGACAACGCCGCAGTCAACCCGGACAACAAAATCGCCGGCCCTAATTTAAACATAACGATGCAAATGGCTTCCTTCCGGGACGCTGCTTTGGTTTCAGCCTCCTCTTGATACCTGGCAAACCAATGAATACAATAATCTATGCCCAAACCCAGGAGCAATGGGGTGAAAGATACCGATAAGATGTTAAGATGACCGATAAACAGAGTAGTCAGGCCGAAAGTCCAGGCCAGGGCGATCACGATCTGGATAATGGCCAGGATAGGTCTCCGGAAACCTCGCCAGGCCAACGTCAGCAAGAGAGTCAGGGCGACCAGCGAGATGGCCGTAGCCAGGCCCATATCCTGAATAGCGGCGCTCATTTCATCCATGTTCAATGCTTCCTGGCCCGTCACCCCGGCCGGGACGCCGGGAACCTCGGTCTGGGTCCGGGCAATGGCCTTTCTCAGGGCCTGGAGCGGGCCCTGGGCCTTGGCGAAACCGTCGTCCGTCTTGCCCGGAGTAACGAACAGGAGAAGATAACGCTTGTTTTCGGTCCAAAAATATCCGCCGCCAACCTTGTCTTGATAGGATTCAGGAGTAAGAAATGACTCCCAGGGCGTATTGGCCGCCGCGTTCCCATCCAATTGCTTGTTCAAAGACTGAAGGACGTTGATCAAAAAATCAAGATTCAGAGGCTTGTCTTTGGTCCCGGTCTCGGGCTCATCCAGGAACCCGGTAAAAAGCCGGCCCATCATCTGGGAAGCCATCTCTTTATTGATTTCCTTAAATAAACTAGTCAAGCTGGGGGAGCCGGCCAGATTCACCATAAAATTCCGATGCTCCCGCAACCTTTCAGTTATCGTCGTAATATCCTTAGCGTCCAGGTAAAGCAGCGCCCAGGGCCGAAAGTAGTCTGGGTCAATGTGGTAAAACACCTGGGCGTAGTTTTTCCGGTCCGCCTCCAGTCGAGCCACCAGGGCCTGAAGAAATGTTAGAGTGCGTTCCTTGTCCCGATTTTCGATGGCTACGACAAAGTTGTCCAGGTCGCCAAATTTATTCACTTGGTCGGACAGATGGCTTAGCCGAAGATCAGAGGAAACCAGATCAGCCCTGTTTGTTTGAAATTCCAGCTTCATGACCGTATATAAAACGGCCAGCACCGCCAGGCCCAGGGCCACCAGCACGACCGCCTTGGGATAGTTAGTCTGAACAGCCAGAATCTTTTCCATAACCCGATGGCGGGAGTTCATTTCAACCTCATTTCGGGAGCGCGCCCTTGATCGCCGACAAATTCCGCAACCGAGGAGTCCCGGTCATCATCGGCGGACCGCATACTTATTTCTACGACCGGGAAGCGGCGGAACATGCTGATGCCGTGGGAATAGGCGAAGGAGAATCCATCTGGCCGAAGATGCGGCCCAGGGCCGACTTCAAAAAATCCACCGCAGCGACGAACCGCATCGTCTGCAAGGCCGACCTGGCCTCCTGGGTGGTCAACCTATCCCAGAGAAAAGCCGCCCACGCCGACGAGACCATGGTCAACTTTGATAATTATTAGTCGCCGCCGCCTCTACTTGGAGGACTTTGAGGAAGCCGGACGGGCGCCGGCCTTGGCCTGGTGCCTGGCCACTAGAAGGGACAGGGTTGTCCGGTCTAGAATAGTGGAAATTGCTTCAGATATCTGCTTCCATACATCAAAGGTGACGCAGGTCTGGCTGCGGGGATATTTCTCCGGTTGCTGGACACAATCCACAATAGCCACCGGCCCCTCAATGGCGGCAATGATTTCGCCGAGCGTCACCTGTTCAGGAGCCCGGGCCAGGGTATATCCGCCACTGGGTCCGCGAGTGCTCCGAATCAATGCCGCCGCCTTTAGCGGAATAAATATCTGTTCCAGATACTTGACGGAGATGTCCTGCCGTCTTGACATCTCTTTCAGGTTAATTGGGCCCTGCCCCCAATTTATGGCCAAATCCAGCATCGCCCGAACGGCATAACGTCCCCGGGTGGACATTTTCATGTTTAACACTCCGTTGTCATATGATATCTTCCTAATCGCCCCATCGTCGTCAAACTCACCTCTTTTTTCATTATCGCATATTTCGGCTATAATGTCGAGGTGAAAATTCATATATGAATTTATGGTGAAGAGGGTCCGGCCCGGCCAAATGCCATCTCCGGCAAATACTCTTCTCGTCATCGGCGAATTTGTCTTGACGGCCAGGCACTAACCGGGATATATTGCTCTTTTAGCCTCGCCATGCCATTGAAATAACACAACCCAGAGGAAACCGGAAAGGGCATAACTTTTCTTTATTGAACGCCGAATAGATGAGACATAAATTAGATCAGACATAAAGTCATCACAATCCCAAAAGGCGGCGGCCATGGCGTTTGCTCAATTATATCCAATCCGACTGAGCCCGGTGTTCAAAAAAAAGATCTGGGGGAAATCGGATTATTCTGCTCTTTACGGACATCAGGCAGGCGGGCTGGAGCAGGTCGGGGAGATCTGGTGCATCAATGATGTCCCAGACGGCAGCACCATCACTAATGGTTTTTTAAAAGGACGATCCTTTGTCCAGGTGATGGAGACATTGGGAGAAGAATTGATGGGCGCCACCAGGAAGTTTGGCCGGTTCCCTCTGATTCTTAAATTTATTAATACATCTCAAGATCTGTCCATACAGGTTCATCCTTCGGATAGTTACGTTCAACAAACCGAAAATATTCCTTGGGGGAAAACAGAAGCCTGGTTCATTTTAGAAGCCGAACCCGGAAGCCGGGTCCTAGTGGGATTCAAGGAAAGCCAAACCAGGGCCGGGGTTGAGCACGCCTTGCAAAACGGCCGCATTCATGAACTTATGGATTCCATCCCGGTTAAACGGGGCGACGTAATTTTTGTCCCCGAAGGGACGATTCACGCCGTCGGCCGGGGAATCCTCCTGTTCGAGGTCCAAAACAACTGCGACATCACCTACCGGCTTTATGACTGGGGGCGGCTTGATAGTCACGGCCGGCCAAGACAGCTACATATCCGCCGCGGCCTGGACGTACTTAACTTAGAGCCCCTTACCCAGACCGGAATTCCCCGGATCAACCTGCCGTTTGAAGGTGGCGTCAAAGACGTGTTGGTCGCTTGCCCGCGATTTGTCATGGAACAAATCAGCGCTCACCAGCCTTACCGCGAAGAACTAACCGGCGAGACATTCGTGGCCCTAACCGGGATCAACGGTGTCGGGCGGATTTTGACTAAGAACAAAAACCAGCAACCAGCCGATATGGGCCCGGGCATCACGGTCATCATCCCGGCCGGCCTGACCGAGTTTACTCTGGAACCTGCAAATGGGCGGGTGGATTGCCTTAAGACATATATCACGAATAGTATGGACGGGTTCCGCCGGCTATTGATGGCGGCGGGTGTCCCCGAATGGCGTCTTAGGAACGGCTCTGGTCCGCTCATCCTGTCCCCCGAAGGATGAAGGACAACCGTGGAGCGAAACTGAAACGACTGGACCCGGACCCTGTTTTTCAGTCGGGTAGGCTCAATCGGCCTGCTTTTTTTACCGGTTCTAAGTCAACAGCGTCCTGAAGATAGACTTGCTCTAGACCTCAACCGCAGGGGATTCAAATATGTTTCCAATGGAATTCGATCATAAGGCGCTGGACACTCTTCCATTCCCTGATGGAGAAGGAATTAAAAGAGTCACCTTGATTCTAAAGGCGATCATTAGCCGGCGGGTCATGCCTTACTTTAAAAGTAAGCGGGGTGCCGATCCTGTAGACATTGTCAAAGCCGGGGAACATGTTAAAACAATCCGACTGGAAGACGAACTGAATTTTATCCGGGTCGTCAGCATGATCTCCCGGTCCGACTCTGAATGGACTATTCATATTCATGAACGGGTTTTTGACTATTTCGTTTTCGTCATCCCCAGCGATCCTGAGTCCCGGCTGGGCGAGCGGACGCCGGAAGAACGTAAGATGCTGGCCTATGCTGAATTCTTGCTCCGTCACGAATTCGAGCATGTTTTGTATCCCCAAAAAACCGAAAGTGAAGTCATCCACTCCGATGTTGTCTTCGCCATGGACCGCCGCAATGATGATCCCACCTTTTACCGGACACTCCGAAGCGCCTTAGACGATGAAATGTCGGGATTGCGCGGCAAACCCTATCTGGCCCTGTTTGATGCCGCCGAGCAGGAACGAGGCTATGAATCACACATTTCGCGGATACTCCGAACCCAGGTCATCATGCTCGGCGATATCCCGGAAGAAATGTTAAATAAAATATTTCCGGTCCTCGATCCGGACATCAAGACCAGGGTCTTGGGCGAATGCGCCCGCCGGAGCCGAAGTACCGTCTTTTCTCTATCCCGCCGGAGTTCGTTCGTTCAAAAGACGTTGCGTCTGTTCAAATTTGCCATCAAGACCAATGAAAAAGAAGCCGAGATCGTCTTTAACTCCTTCAAAGACCACTGGGGGTTGGTCGTTTTATTTCATGAGCTGGATATTCCCGAAAGTAGTGTGGAAGATGTGGACCCGGGTGAATTATTTGCCCTCTTTAAGGAAAGACTGGAAAAACTGGCCCAGGATGGGGAACGCCCATTGACCCAGCCGCCGGTTCCGGCCCAGACCCGCCTGATCCCGATGGAACCCGAGACCGGCCAAACCGCCGTAAAAAGCCTTAAAGACCGCATCGAGGAAGCCCGGAAGAACCCCGCTTTCCCAAGGTATGTTATTGAAGTCATAGACAAAAATAAGCTCAATGCAGTCGGTCACAGCGGCGCCAAGTACAGCGAGCTAATTGAGACTCTCCTGGCTATTCCCTGGGGGAAGATCCAAAAAATCAGCGTCACGCCCCAGGGGTTTGAAGAAGGCTTGAACCGAACCCACTACGGACTCCGGCGGCCGAAAGAAATCGTCTGTGACCTGTTCACCAATCTGATCTGGCGATACAAAAACTTCGCCGAGGAAAGCGTGGCGCAATGGCATAAGACTGGGAGCGCCTTCCTGTTTGTCGGACCTCCAGGCGTCGGCAAGACCTCTTTGGCCATTTCCATCGCCAAAAACCTCGGGATCCCCTACCATAAAATATCTCTGGGCGGAATGCGGGATGAAGCCGACATCCGCGGCCATGGGTTCACCTATGAAGGTTCCAAACCGGGCGCGATTGTGCAGGGGCTGATCAAAACGGGGATCATGAACGGCATGTTCATTATGGATGAGGCGGATAAAACCGAAAAATTCGCCATCGCCACCCTTCTCGAGATACTCGATCCGGAACAAAATCACCTATACCACGATAAATACACTGAAACCACCGTTGATATCGACCTGTCCAATTGCCACTTCGTCCTGACCGCCAATACTTTGGAAACGGTCCCGCCGACAGTCATTAACCGGTGCGAAGTGATTCTTTTGGATCGCTACAGCGTCGAAGAAAAGGTGGCCATCGCCGAACAATATTTAATCGCCCGAATAAGGGAAAACCACCAGATCAGCGAAGAGGAAATCTACTTTGACCGGGCCCAGCAAACGGAACTGTTGCGGATGTTGATCAAAGAGTACACCTACGAACCGGGAGTGCGGGAACTCGAACGGATCATCCGGACCCTTTTCCTCCGCATTTTCCGGAAAGACGTTTTACTCAAAGGTCAGCATCCCGTCCGAATTACCAGGGCTAAAATAAAAGAACATCTGGACCTGCCCAGACGGCCATGGCAAATCAACGACACCAGCCGGGTGGGAGAGATGTTGGGACTGGGCGTGGACGTGGCCCGTGGTGTGGGATCGGTCATTCCCATTCAGGCCACCCGAATCCGCTCACTCGAAGATAGTGAAAGGCGGCGGCAAGGATTCATGAGCATGGTCCATGCCACTGGAAACATAGAGAAGGTCATGGATGAAAGCCGGAAAGTGGCCACCACCGGGATTCTTTATTGCGCCGATCGGTTGCGGCTCGACCTAAAACAAGCCGACGCCCCAATCCATCTCCACTTTATGGGCGCATCTTCCCGAAAAGATGGGCCGTCGGCCGGTGGAGCCATTGCTCTGGCCCTGGCTTCGGTCCTATCTGGACGAGCCGTTCGACGGGATGTGGCCATGACCGGTGAAATCGATACCCAGGGACGAATCACCGCCGTGGGCGCCGTAGATGTGAAGCTGGAGACAGCCTGTGATGCCGGGTGCAAGACCCTAATTATTCCCAGGGATAATCTTTTGGGCGACGAAGGGATCGAAAGATTGCCCGACGCCCTCAAAAAAGAACTGCAAGTTCTGACCTACCAGGAATGGAAAGGGGTTCATGATCCCTTTGATTATCATCACCATGTCCTCCAGGTGGTGGCGGTAGATCATATTGTCGAAGCGGCGGACATCGCCTTCATCGACCAGAATGTGATTGACTCGTTAGACGGCCCCTTTGTGGCTCATGCCCGGTCGGTTGCCGAAACGTCAACCAAAAGCTGTTTCGCGCCCGGATCCTGTTTTCGGTTATTGTACGCCAAAGAGCCCTCAGAGATATATCTCGAGAACCTGAATGACGCATTTTGGGAAATGTGCCAATGCGTTTTCCTGTTTTTGCCGGAAGTCAAAGAGGCTTTCTTACACCAGTTCCCCGGCTTACAAAAATTCGGCCGGTTTTGGGATTTTGACCCTGCCATTGACCGGCTATCCTCGGTCATCCACGAAATAAAAAGAAACCAGGTTCAGGAGGACCCAGCGACCTCTTGCATCTCCATCGTGGCTCCGTTCTTCTTCTTAAAACGAGACGGAGTCAATGCACCCCAACTTTCGGAAGACCTGTCCCTCGAAGTCAGACTGTTCGCCAATAATTACACTATTCAAGGTGTCAAAATAAAGGGTTGCAAACCGCTCCTCAACCGCGTCTATTCCCATCTAGCTAATCTGACTCAGGCTCGACTTGATGCCTGCCCCTTCTTAGCCCGAAAGGACGGCGTCTATGTCACAGACATTTCATTTATCCCTGAAAAATACCGCCTCGACCTGCAACAAGCGGAACGCATCTTCAACGATTGTCTAAAAAAATGGTTGGCCATCGTGGAGAGTGGAAGTGACTGCGTCGGTCCATAGCAGTTCAGGGTTAGCTACCATTGGCGCCCCCGGCTGATCCGACGCGCCCAAAGTTATGCTTCAAAAAACAAACTGCAGGGAACGCTGAAAAAAGAGAGGACCTAGAGGTTTTAACCGGACATTTTTGATGTTCCAGAACCCTCTGCGTTCTCTTTTATTTTCTCGGCGCCTCCCCGGTTAAGCTTTAAGCCCGAGAACTGAATGCGCTTGTGGACTGTTCATCCTGAATACCTGGACCCGGCCGGACTGGCCGCCCTGTGGCGGGAGGCGCTACTGGCTCAAAAAGTCTTACTGGGCGCGACCAGGGGATATCTCCACCACCCCCAGTTAGCCAGATTTCGAGCCCAACCTCAACCAGTCGCGGCAATCTGCACTTATCTCCAGGGCATATTCGAAGAATCCATTCGCCGGGGCTACCATTTCGACTCCTCCAAAATCGGCCGGCCCAGGATCGATTACCTCCTCGACGAGACCGACGGCCAGGTATCATACGAATGGTCACACCTCAAATCCAAATTAAAGACCCGCGCCCCCAACCGGTTTGCCCAGATGCAGCCAATCAAGATACCGGCCGTCCATCCCCTGTTCAGGATGGTCCCGGGTAGTGTGCGGGAGTGGGAGAGGGTCAGATGAATGGACCAATGGAGAGTTAATCCGGCTGCGCTGATTTGGACAATTTCAGCTTTATTAGGATGACCCGATTATGAAGTTATCATTGAACTGTGGGTTATTAGTTGTCGGCCTCCCCTAAATGGAAACGATTTTTTTATTTACATAGTGAATTCCGATGAAGTAACATTGTGGCTCAAAGATTTCATGGCCGCTAGTGATGGACCTTCATACCGGACGGGGGCCGCTGTATATCCCCACCTATTTGACGAAAGCGCAAATCTGACGCGCCGCAACCGACAACGGCGTATTTTTGAAGCACCGGAAGGATGTTCTTCATGAGCATGATCACGAAAAACGAAGCTCTTAACCTGATCAAACAGTATAAGAACCGCTTTGGAGAGAAATATGGCATCCAGGAGATTGGAATTTTCGGGTCCGTGGCCAGAGAGACGAATACGGAAGAAAGTGATGTTGATGTGGTGATTAAAATACATCCGCCGAGCCTGATTACCATGTCACATATCCGCATTGACCTTGAGGAGATGATGCACCGCCATGTCGACCTGATTCATTATCGAGAAAAAATGAACAGTTTTCTTAAACAACGCATCGAAAGCGAGGCTGTTTATGTATGACAAGAGCCTTGTTATCGAAACGTTGAAACAGATTCTGTCTGCTTCCCAGAGGATAGAAAAACGGTTTGATTCTATTCCTCGATGTTCAAGTTTTTTTATCAACTCAGGCATCCTATGGGCTTGAGGCCGTGGTTTGAAACCTTAGCGGTTGAGGGAATCAGGACGGCCTCTAAACAATGTGATCATTAATTTAAACTAATTTTA
>JADFXY010000580.1:0-2364 GCA_015233355.1 Deltaproteobacteria bacterium
CAGGTCCCGAATGAGTTCCAGGATCCGGAAACGGCCGGGGCCAAAAACATGCTCATTCTGGTCGTTTTCCAGGCGGTAGGTGGATCTGAGGTGCATCGTATCCCCAAGATGTCATCCGGGTTGCGGGCAATGCCGTTAAGTTAAGGGTGCAGAGCGTATTGGAACCATGTACCCAGGGTGGCGCTTGAGATAAAATACATACCATGCCTTGAGCCTTTAGTCAAATGAAAGTTAGGGAAGGTTCAATCGCCGTATTCCGCATAACGTCAAGCCTGATGTCCTTAAAATCGCGTGTGGCCGATTATTGTGGGAACCGGGGGCCGGCCGCCGCGTATTAATAATTGACTGAACAAAACAAGGGAAGCAACCAGGCGTCAGGTCGTATTTTTGTATTCCGCTAAAGCGGTTGGTTGAGAGTTTATCTTAATTAAACAACTTATTCTAGCTGATGTGAATCACTAAGGCCGAGAGTATCTGAATGGAAGACCTCGCTGTTATACGAAGAGTCAAAGGGGGAGATATAGATGCTTTCTCTGTATTGGTGGAAAAGTATCACCGGCGTCTGCTGAATTTCATCTTTCAGATCACCCGCGATAGTAACCTGGTAGAGGACATCGGGCAGGACGTTTTTTTTAGCATTTATAAATCGATAAAGAATTTCGATGAAAGCCGGGGAACTCCATTTTCCGCCTGGCTGTTTATTGCTGCCCGAAATCGCTGCATCGCCGAATTGAGGAAAAGAGGAAAGAACGAAAGCATTGCCTTAGACGAGGTCGGTGAATTAAGGTGCCGGGCTGAAACGGCAGAGGAAACCCTTCTTGGAAGAGAACGGGAGTTGGCCCTGGAAGCTTCTATGGCCCAACTGCCGGAACCTTTTCGGTCCGTCATCATGAGAAGCCTGCACGGAGATTCTCCTGATCAGATCGCCACGGCGGAGGGAATCCCGCCGGGGACGGTTAAATCGAGGCTTTTCCGGGCCAGAGAAAGAATGAAAGAGCTGGTAAAATGTTATTTAATGGGGGAAAATGATGCACGAATTTGAGCCGTCCAAGGATTTCGTGGGCCGGGTGATGAGGCGCATACAGGACTGGGAAACGCAGCACCGGGTGGCAAGATATGTTTTTCCGGGCGTTCCGGATAGGGCCTTGACCCGCTATCTGCTCCCGGCCGGGGGCATTCTTCTGGGGGTGGTTAACCTGGTCAGGCTCTGTCTCACAGTTTTTGTCCCAACTGTTTGCCGGTAGGTGCTCACCGCATACCGGACGGTGCCGGATAACTCTTAGATGTTGGGTAATGGTCGGTTATCAATCATGGAGGAAACATTAATGCATCAAAACATAGCCTTGAGGCCCAGGATAAGGTGGTCGGCCGCCCTACTGGGAATTATTATGTCGGGCATGGGACAGATTTACAATGGAGAACTTCTCAAAGGGCTCTGCTTCTTTGTTATGCCCCTCGTCACCCTGGTCGCGGGGCTCCGGCTGGCCGTGCTGCTGCCGGACCGGTACCTGTTGGCCGGAGTCGTGGCCGTCATCCTGGCGGCGTTACTCATTAACCTCGCGGCAGCGGTCGAAGCCTGGTCCAGAGCGGGAAAAATCGGGAGTCATTACTTTTTGAGACCATATAATCGCTGGTATTTCTATCTGGCCATTTGGTTGTTACTATCGGTCGCGGTCGGGAGCGTCTTTCATTACATCAAAACCAACATTGCACAGGCTTACAGGATCCCGTCTCAAAGCATGGAGCCGGCGGTCATCAGGGGCGACATGCTTCTGGCGGACAAGACTTACTATACTCGGAAGCCACCTCAGGTGGGAGATGTGGTCGTCTTTGTCTATCCTGACGACCGGAGCAAAATCTTTATGAAACGCATCGCCGCTCTCCCCGGCACGGTGATTACGCATCCCGATGGCCGCCTGGAAACCGTTCCCCATGGCCACGTCTACCTGCTCGGCGATAACCGCGGGAAAAGCCTTGATAGCCGGATTTTCGGGTTTGTTCCTCTCGGGGACGTCAGAGGCAAGATGCGCCAGATCTATTTTTCCTGTGGGGCGGAAGGCGTCCGTTGGGAACGGATCGGGATGACTCCGGGCAATTCGGCGGCTCCAGCGGAATGACAGCCACCCCACCTTCCGGAGTCAGTTGACCACCGCGGCCGGATTCGGTCATGACCAATGGGAAACCCAAACAGTCCTCGGTTAGCCGGATTCGGTCTTTGCCGCATCCAGAACTCGCCTGACCGTCTCCGCCATCTCATTAATCCCCAAGGGTTTCTTCAGTAATGCCACTATCCCGGCGTCTCTAATCTGATCCAGGCCGGTTATCCCGGCGGCGCCCGTATACAAGATGACCGGCAGTCCAGGA
>JADFXY010000581.1:0-2361 GCA_015233355.1 Deltaproteobacteria bacterium
CGGCAATTTTCATGGATACTCCTGACCGCCGCCCCAATCTGGGAATCATCGTAGTTTTCCAGGTCTTCGTTTAAGAAATCAACGAACCGACCTTCCCGTTGCAGCAACGACAGGATCTGCAGAGACCGGCGCCAGTCATCGTCAATATTTCTTTTCATTTCCTGCAAGGCCGGTTTCATCAATTGCTTCATCAGCGGTTTCTCGTCCCTCTTGATCGGTTTCTCGTCCTTTTTAACCGGCTTCTCTTCTTTCATGACCGGTTTCTCGTCCTTTTTCTTCGGGGCCGGAGGGATTGGCCGAGGGGCCGACTGAGGGGCCGATTGAAGGGCGGGTAGGGTCCTGGCCTTCTTGATCATGCGCTTAACGGAAATAATCAGGCACAGCCACATAAAAAAGGCCGTAACAAACAGGCTGGCGGCCAAGACACCGTAGGAGACCAAATCATATTCATGAATGGTTTGCTTTAATGCTTCAGCCCGGTTTTTTTCTTTAGCTGTCGCGGGTTGACTCTCGGTTTTGTTTCCAGAGGGTAAGGATTGATTTTCCGTCTTTCCAAAATAGTCGGTAATGTACTTATCAACATAATTATTAACGGGTTTGTCCCAAATTTTGTACGAAACCAGACAGACGGCTAGAAGTAAGAACCAGAAAAATATCCAGAAAAACAGTTTACGAGATACGCTATTAGATTTGTCCATTAGTTAACATCTCCCTGATCATTAGTTGAATTTTCTACCAATACGCAATGATGGTTCAAGACAGAGACCAAGCAGTCCTGCTTAGAACACGTTGCCCTCTTATTGGGGTAAGGATTCCGGCCGTGGGAACGAGGCAAACAGTAGAACGATAGCACTGGCTTGTCAAGAGGTAGTTACAGGGATATGGTCGGGCCGCCCCGGTTAAGAATAAATCTTAAGCATTTTTCGGATGATCTTTCCAGGCAGGGGCTCATTTGTGGTTAAGGCGGCGTGAGGGCAAACCTCGATACAGCAATAGCATCTGATACATTTGTCATAATCGAAGGTCACTTTCCGCCGGTCATGGGAAATGGCTTTGGCCGGGCAATATTGCCAACATTCACCACAAAGTTTACACCGGGCGGACTGCGCAACAGGGCGCTGAATCAGGTTTTTTCTTAGGAATCCATGGAAAATGCGAGGGCCGAACAGCAGCGGAATCGTGGCCGGAAGCCTAAAACCTTTGATCCGAGGAAGTTCCCCCTCCAGTTCAATGGCCGGGTCAAGCAATCCCAGGCCGTGAGCCACCTTGCTGGTAAGTAATTCCAATGGTTCGAGCCCCAGCAACCGGCAGACCGTTACATCTACGGCCAGGGTGTCGTCACCGGCTATGATCAGGCCCAGGTGCCTCGGTTGGCCGCCCTTGCCGGGACCTTCACCTTCCAGGGCTAAAATCCCGTCGAGGATGGTTACCGTGGGTTTTAGGGCCGAACAAATCGCGACCAGGAGATGGGCGAATTTCTCCCGGGAGACTCCGGCCCGGAGATGCCATTCAGGCTTCCGGAAACCCACCACGCATCCGAACATGTTTTTAACGCCCAGGGTCAACATCATTTGACTGTGGGTCTTGAGTTTCGGCAGATTGATGATCACTTCAGCCGCCACGGCATCCTCGGCCAGCTCAATCTCCCCGAACGGCTCGCCTACGGAAACCCTGACTGAGTTTTTGAATTCTTTGAGGACCACCGGCAAGCCTTCAAGGGCTTTGGTTATCCCGTTTAGTTTCAATGCCTTTTCAAATGCACCGATGGCCCCGCTGTCGGAGATCGAGACCCGGCCGCCTTTTTCCAACACATATTCAGCCGCCGCCTTGATAATCAATGGATGTGTCAAAATCGCCGTTTCCGGTGAAGTTGGAAAGAGCAAATTGGGTTTGATCAAGACCTGAGTATTCGCCTTTATCCGCCCCTGGTCAAAGGCCTGGAGCATTTCAAATATAATCGGTTTAAGGACGGCATAGTCGTATTCAGCTTTTCTGACCATTACTCTTGGCATTATCTGCTCCTTTAGTAAATGTATCCGCAGATTTTCTCCATATCGGAGACTTCAGGCCGGGGCGACTAACTTCTCCCTGGCCGAGCGCTTGAAGCCGACCGCTTATGAGTTGCGAAATATTCGGAGTCCGAATGGTCAAGGAAGGTGTGGTGACTGAAGGCGAACGGAGCGGGTTGTAAGCTATTTTCCCCCAAGCCTGGTGGTTAGGATGGGGAATCATGAAGCTCTTTCCTAAAGGTCAGGATATTTTTATCATCCTCGCGGCAATAGGAAACACTGTCGGTGAATTTTCTGATGAGATGTAGACCCAAACCGCCGATGGGCCGGTGGTGCCGGACAAAGAATTCGG
>JADFXY010000582.1:0-2361 GCA_015233355.1 Deltaproteobacteria bacterium
AAAAGTACCCCAGGCGGTTGTGGTCACATATGCCTCGTTTGAAGACCTGGTCCGGGCGGCCGTGGAAGGCGAGATTAACGTTTTTGTGGCCGACACCCCGGTGGCTATTTTTCATCTGAATAAACTCGGTCGGGCTGATAAATTTAAATATTCCGAACAACCGGTCTATAGCTCCAAGGTCTGCGCCGCGGTCAAAAAAGGGGATGCGGCACGATTGAAATTGCTCAATACCGGAATCGGGAAGATCACCAACCAGGAAAAAGAAGCGATCAAACTCCACTGGATAGGAGTGTCTCTGGCCCGGAAGATCCCTTGGAGGTTATTTGGGCTGGGCGCAATTCTGGTTCTGATCATCGTGGCCGTCATTCTCTTCTGGAACTATCAACTGCGGCGGCGGGTGGCCCTGGCAGCCTTGAATCTAAACGCCCAGGCCGCCACCGACAGTCTGGTGGCCAAGATATCAACGCGGTTTATCAGATTCAGGGCTGATGATTTTGATCTCAACATCACCCGCGCCCTGCAGGACGTTGGTGAATTTATTGCGGTGGAGCGGATTTGCCTTTTTGTCTCCGACAGACCCGGTTTGATGAGAAAAACCCATGACTGGCGTTGTCCCGACCTTGAGGCCGGTTCGCCCATGGAAACGGATGAACTTGATTTAACCGAGGTGCCCAGGATTTATGACCGGCTCCGGCTGTGGGAGATTGTCGGGGATCTTGACTTGGTCAAGAATGGAGAAATGTCGGAGGCTGATAAATTACGTGAGGTTATGTGGTCGGCCAGGTCTATCATTTTGACGCCCATCATTTATGGGGGTAATCTGGCAGGCGTTATCGCAGCTTGTACCATAGCGCATAGTAGGATGTTTCTAACCCACGAAATTAGGCTGCTGAAAATGGCCGCTGAAATTTTGGCCAATGCCTTGGAGCACGAGCGGGGAGAAAAGGCCTTAAGCGAAAGCGAGAACCGGTACCGGGTGGTGCTGGATTCATCCGCGGACCCGATCATCGTTTACGACCACGACCGCAAGGTCAATTTCACCAATCCCGCTTTCTCGCGGGCGTTCGGCTGGACCCCGGAGGAAATATCCGACCATGAACGGAATTTTATCCCGGAAGAAAAACAATCGGAAATGGAAACGGCCATGCAACGTCTGGCCTCCGGCCCGGAAGACTATTTGTATTTTGAATCTATCAGATTAGACAAGAACCGTGTCCCGATCGACGTCAGTGTCAGCATGGCTGCTCACCGCAGCCCCGAAGGCAGCCTCCTGGCCGTAGTCACGAATCTGAAAGACATCACAGCCTGGAAGAGGGCAGAGAAAGACCTCCAACAGAGCCAGGACCGGTTTAAAAATCTCTATGAAAAATCACTTAGAACCGAGGAGGTCTATCGGTCTTTGTTTGATGCCTCGGCCGACGCCATTGTGCTTTATGATTTGGAGGGCCGCACAAGATACATCAGCCCCTCATTTACTAAGATATTCGGCTGGACCCTGGACGAGGTCCTGAATACCCGAATTCCGTTTCTGCCGGAGGCGGAAAAAGAACCCACTCTAAAGACAATCACTGATACTATTACGATGGGAACGCCCTGTCACGGCTTTGAGAGTAAACGGATGTCTAAGGATGGCCGGATCCTGGATGTGAGTATCAGCGCCTCCAGATATGACGACCACGCCGGCCGGCCCGACGGGTTGCTCGTGGTATTACGTGACATCACCCAGCAGAAGCTGCTTCAAGCCCAACTCCACCACGCCCAGAAGATGGATGCCGTGGGCGCCCTGGCCGGGGGAGTGGCCCATGACTTCAATAATATTCTCCAGGCGATTATGGGTTACATCCAACTCCTGCTCCTGGACAAAAACGAGAGTCATCCGGAGTATGAAGAACTGCGGGCCATCGAACAGGCCGCCCGCCGGGCCACCGAGTTGACCCAACAACTTCTGACATTTAGCCGCAAGGTGGAGAGCAAGAAACGGCCCATGGAGCTTAACCTGGAGATCATGCAGGTAAGAAAGTTGTTGGCCCGGACCATCCCAAAGATGATTGCCATTGATCTGGACTTGACGGACGACCTGGGGTTGATCGAGGGCGACCCGGCCCAAATCGAACAGGTCCTGATGAATCTTGGGGTAAATGCCAAAGATGCCATGCCTGAGGGAGGCAGACTCAGGTTCAAGACCCGAAACGTAACCCTCGACGAAGAATATTGCCGGATGCACCCCGGAATGAAGCCGGGCAGCTTTGCTCAGATAACTATTTCCGACACTGGTCAGGGAATGGGTCGGGAGGTCCAAGAACATATCTTTGAACCATTCTTTACCACCAAGGAATTGGGCAAGGGGACCGGCCCGGGTCT
>JADFXY010000583.1:0-472 GCA_015233355.1 Deltaproteobacteria bacterium
CGACAGAAGATCAGGCTCTACCTGGGCACATCAACCACGGTGGCGACCGCTGTTTTGATGGAGGAACAAAAAATCCTTCCCGGCTACGGCGGCCTGGTCCAGTTCCGGTTGGTTGATCCCGTCATCACTCTGCCTAAAGATTACTTCGTGGTCTGTCAGTTGGACGTCCCCCACGTTTTAGGGGGAGGAATAGTGTTGGAAGCGCCTCGGGATAAATACCGGGAAGCTAAAATGTCAACTACGCTGCCCTACTTAAAAGCGCTTCAGACGGGGCGGCTGGAAGATGTTTTAACCTATTATTTTAAGAGGAACCCAAATTCAATCATTACCGCCGTTGAAATAGCCCAGAATACGGGTTTGGACCGCGGCCGGTTGGACGCGGAAATGACGGCCATGGTCCTGCGGGGCGAGCTGCTCTATTTTGCCAACCAGGGTTTTTACGGCCTGGATATATATAAACAATATAAAAAAA
>JADFXY010000583.1:513-1782 GCA_015233355.1 Deltaproteobacteria bacterium
GTCGTCGAAGATCCTTTGAAGCTGGTGCTAAGCGCCACGGAAATCAAGGACCAGTTAGATACTTCTCTCGATGAAGTCCCCTTTCAAAAAATGTTGGCCGACCTGGGTCAAGAAGGCTTTTTACTCAGAAGCAACGGTGGCTTTCATTTGCCCAATCCAGTCATTAAGCTTTCCAAAGACCAGGAGGAATTGATTACCCGCCTGCTTGATTTTGCCAAGACCACCGGCCTGATGCCGTTTTCAGCCGATCGTTTTTGGCGATCTTGCCGTACCAAATACAGAATAACCGAGATTTATCGGGCCCTGGATTATCTTTGCATCCAAAACCAGTTAGTCTGCCTGAGCGATAAACGCTATTTGTCCTGGCCGATTATGGAGCAGATCAAGAAACGGGTGAAAACGGCTATTCAGCAAAAAGGCGTCCTGACCATTGCCGACTCCAAAGAAGTCTTGGGCTACGGCCGGACCTGGGGCATTGCCGTACTCGACTACTTGGATGGAATCGGGTTCACCCGCCGGCAAGGAGATGATCGGGTCCTAACGGAGTAATGGCCATATCCTGCTTGAATAACTAGTTGGATAAGATGGTCCGGCCGGGTTGCGGGGAATAAACCGGAATTAGAATTGAAAGCCGGTTCCGAAATTGTTTGACAAGTCCGTCAAACTCTGGTAATAAGGCTTTCACTTTCTGGTGGCGACATCCGAAAGCAGTTTGAATTAAGCCATGCATATCTTTTTCCTGGGCGGTTAACTCAGCGGTGAGAGTGCCATCCTCACACGGTGGAAGTCCGGGGTTCAAATCCCCGACCGCCCACCACCAAAATCAACCGGTTAGACGGAAATCAGTCAACCCGGATCAAACTCCTGCCACTGTTTCAATACCATCCGCAAGAATTTTATCCTCCAGCCTCTTCGGCCATTTACTTCTCTGGTTATTGATCTATCGATTTCATCAGTCGAATACAAGCATTCAGGGTCATCACTATGCCAAAGGTCGGGGTGGTCCAGCCTTCAGTTTGAAGCATGGTTTATCTTGCTTTAGTCCCGGAGTCAGGTTATATTGCTGCCGTTTGATTGGAGCATTGATGCCCGGTCCGTCGTTGATCATACGGCGGTTGTATCTGAAAAAATAATCATTCACCGGAATCGCTTTCAATATGGTGTGAACAAGACCAATGAAATAAATCATAAAACCTAAAGGAGGCATGACATGAGTCTGGGACTCGGAAAGAGTATCGCATCGCGAAGTCTATTGGTCTTATTTCCAAT
>JADFXY010000583.1:1874-2351 GCA_015233355.1 Deltaproteobacteria bacterium
TGGTCAAGAAACCACGCCACCATCGGCATCACAGGCGGATAAAGAGACGGATACACCGTCGGTACAGGAGGATAAGCCTCTATAACCAGAATATCCAGCCAACGGCTGTCTACATGGGGATACCACAACAGCCGCTCGGCCAGGGCAAAGTATAAGAGGGCTGGGGAGGCTGTTGCCTGGGCATCGACTCCATAAAAAAAATACATGATCTATCGGAACACTGCAGCCACCTGTTATCTGGGTGTAGAACCCGAGGTGATGAAGATTCTCAATAAAACAAGATTGAATATAGAGTGATTTTAGGGGTAAATTTACCGATGAGGATGCTACGGAACCAGGCTGGACCAATTTTTCTCAAATCAATCGTACTGGTTGTGGCGCTGGTTCCATTTATCCTTGTTGGATATCCAGGCCAGGCATCCCCGCCGCCACCTCCGGAAGGGAATCGTCCCCTCCCCAAAGAACCTCCCAAGGTTG
>JADFXY010000584.1:0-519 GCA_015233355.1 Deltaproteobacteria bacterium
GCCGGGTGGTGCTTGATGGGGCGGCGGCCCGGGATGTGGCGGCGGCCCACGGCGTGGGACTTAAAGAAGTTCAGTTGGCTGCCTTAGAAGAAAACATTCTCCCCGTTTGCTATCTGCGTAATCCGGGAATTATAAGTCCGGCGGAACAAAAGAAGCTACTTTCGTCTTGTGTGGCTGTAGTCGGGGCCGGAGGACTGGGCGGTACGGTGATCATCATCCTGGCCAGGATGGGTGTGGGCCGGTTGATCGTCTGCGATGGCGACGTCTTCGAAGAAAGTAATCTGAATCGCCAATGGCTCTGCTTCCATGACAACCTGGGCCGGCCCAAAGCTCAGGTGGCAGCCGAGACGGTGGCCCGGATCAACCCGGCGGTAGAGGTGATGCCGGTCCCCGAGTTTTTAACCGAATTGAATGCCGCTGATTTTCTCCAGGAGGCTCAAGTGGTGGTGGACGCCCTGGACAATGTCCCGTCCCGGTTGATTGTCGAGAGAGCCGCCCGGTCTTTAAATGTGCCGCTAA
>JADFXY010000584.1:545-2344 GCA_015233355.1 Deltaproteobacteria bacterium
GCCACCGGACGGCGGGATGGGATTGTCGATGTTATATGGAACTGACGAAGTGGCTAAGCATGATTCCGCTGAAACCTTTGCCGGGACACCCGGACCTACCCCGGCTGTGGTCGGGGCTTTGCAGACGGTGGAAGTACTGGCGGCTTTGCTGAACCGGCATCCGGCGACCAGAAGGGGCCCCCTATACCTGGACCTTGAACGGCGCTATTTTGAAGAAATGTTTTTGTGAGATACTGTTGCTTGTTACTCGTCATTGACTGACTTAAGAAGTTGTACAAACGAGCTAACTTCTTTTAAAATGGCTGATTCCGATTAAGCCCCAACGGGGCGCTCTAGGTTAGCCCAGCGGCAACGCCCTGGGTAGGGGCGGCAACTATACAAAATAACCTATAATGCCCACATAAAAACCTTCGCAATTCCGTACTGCAGCCGTGGTATATCCTGTTCAAAGGAACTGCTTTAGGTGCCGGCCGACCATCTGACCATCCTCCTGACACGTAACCTGCCGTATTTCCCAGGGCGTTGCCCTGGGCTAACCTAGAGCGCCCCGTTGGGGCTTGATCGGAATCGGCCATTTATTAGAATCAGATCCGATTCCCCTGCACCTTAATTCAATGATATTGACCCGTAACCCGTAACCCGTAACCAAACACATGACCTGGGATTTGCCATAAAATGAAGATATTAGTGCTGGGCGCCAGAGGTAATCTGGGTGGCCAACTGATCAAATTCCTCTCAATGAATGAGAGATATATTCCAGTAACCTTGTCCAGCCGGGAGTTGGATATTACCGATCAAGAGGCGGTGTTCAAAACCGTCAAGTTGATCCAGCCCCAGGCTATTATTAATGCTGCGGCCTACAACGCAGTGGATAATTGCGAGAAAGACGACCAGGAATTTGCCCGTGCGGTCAAGTTGAACGGCCGGGCTGTGGGTTTCTTGGCTGAGGCCGCGGCTCGATGTGGGGCGGTATTTGTGCACTATTCCACCGATTACGTCTTCGCCGGAGATGTTCCCGCTGGTTACCGGGAAGAAGACCTGCCCTGTCCCATCAGTAGATACGGCCAATCAAAATTGATGGGGGAGCAGGCTCTGCTGCAGGTCAAAGATTCAGGTCTCAAATGGTATCTGATCAGGACATCCAAGCTATTTGGGCCACCCGGCCAAAGTGGTCAGGCCAAACCGGATTTCTTCAGCCTTATGCTGAAATTGAGCCGGGAGCGTGACACCCTGGAGGTGGTTGACGAAGAAACGGGCTGTTTCACCTACACGCCGGATCTGGCTCAAGCCACATTAGGCATCTTGGACCAATGCCCTGAATATGGAATCTATCATCTGGCCAACACCGGCTCCGGGACCTGGTACCAGGCCGCCCTGGAGTTGTTTCGACTTTCCGGGACTCAGGTCAAACTTATTCCTGTGCCCGGTGAACATTTTCCCCGCCCGGCCAAAAGACCGAAATTTTCCGTCTTGCTGAACACCAAATTACCGCCCATGCGTAACTATCGGTTAGCCCTGAAAGATCATTTAGAAGCGGTGCATTCCGTTTAACGGGGCTTGGTCCACCCCGGCATCACTTGTCCCGGCGGGGACATCGGCTTCATCGTCCCCGCCTCGAAGCCGGCATCCGGAACTCCTAGCCGCAACATGCAATCCCTTGGGGAAAAAGGATGAAAGAATCAGGCAGAGTGAAGAGCGATTCCGCCGGGCCATTGTCGACGCCCCCATCCCGATTATGCTTCATGCTGAAAATGGTGAAGTCTTGTGCATAAGCACTAGATGGACCGAGTTAACCGGAT
>JADFXY010000585.1:0-2336 GCA_015233355.1 Deltaproteobacteria bacterium
AAGTTGGGGGAGTGAGTATATAACCGGCAGGATATGGGCTTGTAGTGGTCTTGATAAGAGTCCGAACATGATGCATGCTCTTGAAGATGGCCCAGGGCCTTACATTGTTGTAAAGAAATAGATAAGTGAGCCGATACTAAAGGAAAGATCAAAGTTCAGCTATCCATTGCCGTGCGTTATACATCTCAGTAGGAGGTGTGATTATGTTGCTCAATTCAATTTTATCGGGAAGCTTTGCAACGATCCAGGCCTATCAACCCCTCCAGGCAGTCTCACCAGTTGTTCGCCAGGTCAAAAATGATGGCGACTCTGATAATAGAGGTGTCTCTCAAGCCGCCTCCACGCCAGGTGCGAATATGAAAGGCCAAACGGTCGGTTCTCTCATCGATATAATGGCATAGCCATAATACCATGTAATCAGGTTGACAATTTCAATTTAATGGTTAACTTATAAGCAGAAGGTCACCTCGACAACGTCCTAGGGCTTTTGCCCGTTTGCCTTATTCGCCAGGAACATCTGGCGTCATACAGGGCAGAGACGTTAAGTAATATTGAGGTGACTTTTCGTTTTCTACTCACCTTTGTGACAATTCTATCCAGTGTGCAAGGCCGGTTCAGGCCCCTTAGTCCAAAAAGACTCCCCACAGGTCAAAAAAAATTACCCTGGGATGGCCTAAAAAAACCAATAAAAGACAACCCGAACTGTCCGCCCCGGCAATTACCCATCCAGCCTGCTCCTGAGTGTCATTTACTTGCTATAGTCATCCGATTTTGAAACCTATCATTTTGGGGCGACCCCTTTTGTAGAACTTCAGACGCTCACTTGGCCAGCCCTGTAACTAAGGCCCTAAGCAGGTACCAATACCAAATGCTAGAAATCTAAATCGGATGACTATAAAACCTGGAAGATTTCTTACTCTTTTTGAGCAAAAAACTATGCCTGGAGAATTTTTCCAAAAAAATTTAGTCCTCAAATTTCTTTGGAAAATTATATTTTTTTATTAATGCCTTGGGTTGAATTTGTTTTGTTAACAACTGTTCTGGACCCCATAGCCGTGAGGCCAGGTTTGACTGTTTTATAGGTCTGTTTGACCATTATTGACCAGACTATGGAAAAAATATGGCCCAGTATGACCATTTTAGGCCGAGGTATGGATGCCTCTTTGTCATAAGCTTTGACTTCACTGGAGTAAAGCTGGAACCAGATTCGTACCCTATCGCAACCCACCGGAGAAGAATGTGAAGATAGCCGTTATCAAGATAACCCCGGATATGCTACCGCCGATAAAGCCGTAAATCAAAAATTCAAAGCGTCGCTGTCCCTGAACATCTCGATGTTCTTCCATCATATCACTAGTTGCGTAACGGAGTTTCATACATTGCTCCTTTCTGTGCCTTTCAAAATTGCCAGACTTCAAGAACCAAACCTCAACTACATGCATCCAATTGAGCTTCGATGATTTAGTCCTTTATACTCCATTAAGCAATATAAATCAAACAAAAATATATCTTCATGGATTAAATGTTTACATATCTCGCCCTAACCAGACAACACGGCCAAATATGTGAACATCCTCTGCCGGAACCTCAACTGGAGGGAAGTCTGTCTGGCCGTTAGTTAGGTCATAATTATCGCTTATAATCCTCATGACATTGTTTGGCAATAACACCAGCCTCTTTGAATGGGGTCGACAGGAGATGCTGCACCACGGCGACACTGGAGGAAGCGGAACGGAATCTGGGTCGTCCGAGGCGCCACAAGTGCCTTCGGTGTCTGAGAATAGACCAGCCTTGGCGCATGACCTGATGGAGCGGATATGTGAGCGCACCAACCTCAATCAGGCTTACAAACGTGTCCGGTCCAACAAAGGGGCTCCAGGCGTAGACGGAATGACCGTAGACGATCTGCGAGAATGGATTGGAGAGCACAAAGATGAGTTCGTATCATCCCTGCTTGACGGGAGATACCAGCCTCAACCGATCCGGGGTAAAGCCATACCTAAATCCGGCGGAGGGGTTCGCCAGCTGGGGATACCTACCGTTGTAGATCGTCTTGTTCAGCAAGCCATCCTGCAAATACTAACCCCGATTTTTGAGCCAATATTCTCTTCTTCGAGCTTTGGTTTTCGACCTGGCCGAGGGGCGCACGATGCCCTATTTCAGGCTAGGGAATATGTTCGAGAAGGACGGACAATCGTGGTGGATTGCGACCCAATGTCATTAACTTAAGGTCAAGTGGGCTCATGTGTTGGTGGAAGACAAAAAGACTGGCGAGCCTACTTAACCGTTAGTTGTACAAAATAATTTTCTTATTTCTTGGCACACTTTTCTATTGA
>JADFXY010000586.1:0-2328 GCA_015233355.1 Deltaproteobacteria bacterium
GTGGACCTGGTCGTTGGGATCGGGCCGGTTCCAATGATGAAATTCCTAACCAAACTGACCAAAGAGTACGGCGTGAAGACTATGGTCAGTCTCAATCCCATCATGGTCGACGGAACCGGGATGTGCGGGTGTTGCCGGGTCACTGTCGGCGGCAAGACTCAGTTTGCCTGCGTCGACGGCCCGGAATTTGACGGCCATACGGTCGATTTTGACGAATTGACCCAACGGTTGGCCGCCTATCGGGAAGACGAGGCCAAATCCTGGGCCCGGTATAAGGAAGAATGCGCCTGCCGAACCCGCTGAAGTTTCCGTCTGCTCTCTCTGGAAAAGCCGGAAAACGGCTTACAACCAATCGGAGAACACCTGAAGGGGGCGGATCGGCCTATGGCCATTGCCTCCGGGTGCCGGACGTTGATGAATATATGCGCTTAAGGACGCAACCGTGATGGAGGAAAGGATAAGATGTCAGATAAGCCAGTAGATAAACCTAAAAAAGATAAAGTCCCCAGACAAGCGATGCCGGAACAAGAGCCGCAGGTCAGGGCTAGAAATTTTGAAGAGGTCCCTTTGGGGCTGTCGGCGGAATCGGCTGTATTGGAGGCGTCTCGTTGTCTGCAATGCAAAAAGCCTTCTTGTGTCGAAGGATGTCCGGTCAATGTTCAGATTCCGGAATTTATTAAATGTATGGCCGAGGGTGATTTCCTCGGAGCCATCCGCCAGATTTGGCAAAGAAACAGCCTGCCGGCCGTCTGCGGTCGGGTCTGTCCCCAGGAAATTCAGTGCGAGGGATCCTGCGTCCTGGGTAAGAAGGACGCCCCGGTAGCTATCGGCAATCTGGAGCGGTTCGCGGCTGACTGGGCGCGTAAGGGTGGGACCTCGGAGTTGCCGCCAAAAGCGCCCCCGACCGGCAAGAAGGTGGCGGTAGTCGGCGCCGGCCCGGCCAGCTTAACGGTGGCCGGAGACTTGATTTTACGCGGTCATGAGGTGACCATGTTCGAAGCCTTCCATAGACCGGGAGGCGTCCTGGTTTACGGTATTCCCGAATTCCGGCTGCCCAAAGAGATCGTTTTCTCTGAGGTTAATTTCATGGAAAGGCTGGGAGTCAAGCTGGAATGCAACACCGTGGTGGGCCGGAGCATCACCGTCGACGAATTATTTGAGGAAGGCTTTGACGCCATCTTTGTGGCCGTGGGTGCCGGGTTGCCTAAGTTCTTAGGTATCCCCGGCGAAAATTCCATTGGCGTCTATTCAGCCAATGAGTATCTGACCCGGTCCAACTTGATGAAGGCTTATCTCTTCCCCAAATACGACACCCCCGTGGTTATCGGCAAGCAGGTGGTTGTCCTGGGCGGCGGCAATGTGGCCATGGATTCGGCCCGGACGGCCCTACGTTTGGGTGCGGATCAGGTCCACATCGTTTACCGCCGCTCGCGGGATGAGATGCCGGCCAGGGCGGCCGAAGTTCATCACGCCGAAGAGGAAGGGGTCAAATTTCAGTTCCTGACGGCTCCGACCAAGTTCATTGCCGACGACAAGGGCCGGGTGACCGCCATGGAATGTCAACGGATGGAACTCGGTGAACCCGATGCTTCCGGCCGGCGGCGCCCTGTCATAATTAAGGGATCTGAATTTAAAATTGATTGTGACCTGGCCGTGATCGCTGTAGGCGCCGGACCAAATCCGTTGCTGACCTCATCCACGCCGGGCATCGCCTTGAATAAATGGGGCTATATCGATGCCGATCCCAAGACGGGGAAAACGGCCTTGAAAGGTGTTTGGGCCGGTGGCGACATCGTGACCGGTTCCGCCACTGTCATTCTGGCCATGGGCGCCGGCCGCCTGGCCGCTAACTCCATCCACGATTACCTGATGCGCGGCTGGTAAGATATTGGCCTAAGCCGGCTTGGAATTGAATAAATTGAATATAACACACCAGAGGGGTCGGAATCGGCCCCTTTGGTGTTTGTGGATCATATGGTTAGTAAGTCATTCTATTTTGATGCGTCTTTTGTCTCGTTACTTCGATGTGTAATGCATGATAGTTCCGTCTTCCCCCACGGCAAAGACATCGGAGGTTGAACTCCCCCAAACGGCATCGAGCGTTTTGGTCGTGTTGCTCGGCATGGCGGTCCATAGTTTGCCGTCATAGTGTAAGATTGTGCCGCTGGTACCCACGGCAAAGATGTCAGTGCCGGAACTCCCCCAAATTCCTGTGAGGCTACTGGCCGTAAGACCGGGTATGGCCCGGCTGAAACTGGTCGCCGCCCAGGTTTGAGGTGATCCTGACACCGGTGTTCTGACAACCTGGCCGGTGATGCCGGAAGCCGT
>JADFXY010000587.1:0-2325 GCA_015233355.1 Deltaproteobacteria bacterium
CCGCCCACGTTTCGGCCGCGGCGATGGACTCGAAATCCTGGGAAAAACAGGCCAGGCAGCATGAACCCCGATCAGCTTCGGCCGCGGCCGGCGGTCCCACCTCTCCGCCGCTCTTCAACGCCGTCAACACCGGCTCCAGATATTGGTCGTCATCGGACCGGGTTCCCGAAATCCGGTAACCGGGTTTCAATCCCACCCGGTTATAAGTCCGGCCGTCGGGCAAGACCAGGGTTCCGTCGGTGATGATCATGGCTGAGCCGTCCCGAAGCTCCTCCAACCGCTGAGTCACTCCCTTGCCAAAGCTGGTCCGGCCAATGGACACGGCCCGTCCGGACTGGGTCAGGGCGGCCAAAAATACCTCGGCGGCGCTGGCCGTTAACTCATCTTGCCAGATGAATATGGTGGCCGGCAGATTCAGCCGGGCTTGTTTGTTGACATATGGTATGGCCCCGGTCCTTTTCTTGATGGTCACAATCAGTCTATTTTCCGGCAAGAACAGACCGGCGCATGCAATGGCCCGCAGCAGATCCCCCCCCGGTGTTGCCCCGCAAATCCAGAATGATTACTAGGCCTTAATCAAACCAGCCAAGGCCGCTTTAAGGTCCGTCAAGGTGTAATTGGTAAACCGGACAATTTTAACCACCGGAATTTGGTGAAGATACGACACCAGCACGGTCTGGGCGGTGACTGGGGCGCGGTTGACTTCGATGGTTAGGGCCTGGGCGGCGGGTCGGGCAATCTTCAGCCGGACTCGGGTTCCGGCCGGGCCGATGATCAGGTCTCGGATAACCGGCGCGGTCATCCCGGTCACCGGTTGGCCGTTCACTTCCTGAAGAATGTCGCCTGATTGCAGCCCGGCCAGGGCCGCCGGACTTTGGGGATAGGGGAGACAAACAATCTCCCCCTGTTTGTTGGGGTGGATGTCCATCCCGACGCCGCTGAAGTTGCGGATATGACCTTGTTTATATTTAGTATATTCTTCAGGAGTGAGGTATTCGGCGTATTCGTCGAAGCTCTTCAGGTACGACTTGAGAGAACCCTGGACCACTTGACGAAGACTAACCGGACTCAGAGCCGATTTAGTTATCTTATCGGCCGCCTCATAATAAAGCTGCATGTCGTCATTGGCCGACCAGGTCTTACTTCCCTGGGCCGGGAGGGACCCGGCCAAGGCGACGAGCAGCAGCCAGGCGCAGCTTACTAACGTTATTGACCGGTGTTTCATATTATCCTGATTATCGGCAATGGTTTTTGACATAGATGGTCATGGCGTTGACCACCCCCAGACGTTGGCCGAAGACTCGGTCCGGCGGAAATGGTTGGACCTGACCGGGCTCGAATTTTCCTCCCCATTCGGAGAAACTGATTTGCTGATAACAATGTTTTCGTTTGGGCCGGCAAACCATCTCCCTGGCTTCAACCCCGCTTTCTTGAGGCCAGAGGTGGTATCCGTAGCGTTTTTCCAGCCGGATGGACACTCCGTCCGGGCTGATCCGGATGACCACTCCTTCATAGAAAGTCACTTGATCCCCTGATCGGGCTGAACAACTGTTGGATTCCACAGCCAAGGCCCGGTCGTTGGGTTTGACCGGAGAATTCAAGATGACGGGATCTGCGGCCGCCTTTTTGATCAACTTCCAGTTACCCGGCCCCATCGTGCCACGGACCGCAGAGGAGGCCGGCCGTTTCTCCGTCTCTCCGCCGGGTTGTCCTCCGCTGTCGGGGCCCGGCCCAACGCCCCGCACAGGGTGCCCCTCCCGGATGACGGCCGGCGGCGCCACCTCACTTTGATCGAACAAGGCGCAGGACTGGAGCCCCAGGCAGAACCATCCCGCCAGTGCCGGCACCCAGATCATTGTCTTAAATGATGGAATAATAACATGCCTCCATTCGCCGGGTGATTCCGGATTAAGGGTCAGGCCGACGCGGCCGGTGGCTTGGTTTAGAATTATTGCTGTTGCATCTTTTTGGCGCTCTCACTCATGGAACCAATTTCCTTTTTCAGACGGTTGATCTCGGCCTTTTTCTCCTTTTCACCCATCTGCTTGTTGTTTTTAACTTTTTGTATCTGAGATCTGACGATGGCCAGTTTTTTGTTGAGTTTTCTCTTTTCGGCCAGTTGCTCATGAGTAAGTGAAGTTAGTTGATTGTTTTGTTCCTCGATCTGGGCCAGATCATCCTCCAGGGCAGCCAAGTCGGCTTTGGATTGCTCGATTTCGATCTGTTTCTTTTCTTTTTCCTGGGCCAGTTGCTGCGAGGATTGTTCCAACCTGGCCGTGTCATCCTGCAGTTTGTTGACCGTTTGTTCGCGTTCTGCCACCCGTT
>JADFXY010000588.1:0-2320 GCA_015233355.1 Deltaproteobacteria bacterium
TCAACGACTGGTATATGAACTACCTCCAGACGCTGCTGCCGTTTATGGTGGCCGCCGGACTGAGCGTGAGCAAAGGGGCGTTTCTGATTTCCGCCTTCACCATTACCTCTTCATTGTTGCAGCCGGTTTTCGGCTACCTGGTGGACCAAAAAAATCAGCGCTGGATGGTTTATGTCGGCACGTTCTGGATGGCCGCGTTATTGTGCCTGGTTGGTGTGCTCAACAATTACTGGATCATGATTATCACCGTCAGCCTGGCCGGACTGGGCACGTCCGCCTTTCACCCACAGGCCTCGGCCATGATTACTGCGCTCAGTGGCGGAAGGAGGGGGTTCTTTCAGGGTCTGTTCGTGTCCGCGGGGAATATCGGGTGGGCGCTTACCCCTCTCATCGTTGTCCCCTTCACCCACGCCTACGGCCTGAAATCGACTCCATTGTTCGTCTTGCCCGGAGTGATTGTGGCTATGTTGCTCTGGTTCACCGCACCCCGGGATGTTGCCAAGGCGAAGTCTGCCCCACCTCCCCTCTGGCCCATCCTGCGCTCGGTCTGGCCCGATCTATCCAGGGTGGTGCTGGTGGTGGCTTGCCGGTCTCTGACTTATTTCGGCCTGGTATCCTTTTTGCCTTTGTATCTGCAGCAGAAAAACGTATCCCTTCTCACCGGAAGCCGCCTTATGTTCGTGATGCTGTTTGCCGGAGCGCTGGGGGGAATGGTGGGAGGGCATCTATCAGATCGCTTCGGAAGAAAAGCGGTTATCGTTTTCTCTTTGATCTTGGCCGGCCCATTGTTTTACTTGTTCCTCGGCACGAGCGGTATCCTGAGTTACGCACTGCTGGCCCTGGCCGGGGCCTGCCTGCTGGCTTCTTTTTCGGTGACGATTGTCATCGCTCAAGAGATTATAGCCAAGAACGCGGCCATGGCGGCCGGGCTGATGCTCGGATTCGGTATCGGCATCGGTGGATTGGGTGTCGGGTTGGTCGGCATGGTGGCGGAGCATCTGGGCCTGGACTACGCCATCCACTTGCTCATCTGGATGCCAATCCTGGCCGGACTGTGCGGACTTAGCCTAAAGGGCGGAAAAACGGCGTCTCTGCCGTCTGCTATGCCGGCTAAACTGTGAACGGTCATCATCAACTGGGCCGGCACAGATCAATTGTCAACTTTTCCAGGACCATGGTCGGGTTGGGCGGGCTTCCCTTCAGTTCCAGATCCGCTTCCAGGAGCAATTCCAGGTCCCGGAAAAGCTCGGCCAGGGTAAATTTTCCGGCCTTTTGCAGTAATAAAAACATGGGGTAAGGGCCCATGGTGTTAAACGAGTTCTCTTCCGCCGACCCTTTCTTGACCGACAATTGACTATGCACATCCTTTTGAAACGCCGGATAATTCATTCCAGGGGTAAAGATCCCTCGGTTATCCAAAACATCACGAGCCAGGATAAGGCGCCGCACCTGGGTGGTT
Source organism: Deltaproteobacteria bacterium (assembly GCA_015233355.1). Taxonomy (GTDB): domain Bacteria; phylum Desulfobacterota; class JADFXK01; order JADFXK01; family JADFXK01; genus JADFXK01. Next base: position 1,460 of record JADFXY010000588.1, read on the forward strand.
AAAGCCGCCAGGACCTGGAGCGTGTGCAGACCCTGGTCCAGCATGGCCTCAATCAGCTTTAACCCCTTGGACACGTCTTTCAAAACGATGGCCTCTTGGAGTTCGTACAGGGCGTTTTCCTTTGATTTAACCGCGGTCTTTTCGACATCCTCCAGAGTGATCTTAGACCTTTTGCCGACATACCCGACCACCTTTTCCAGTTCTGTGGACAAGGCCCTAAGATTGAACCCGGTCAGACTAAGCAGATGGGCTTTAGCCCGAGGTTCCATCATCTTGCCTGATTTGGTCAGGGCCGCGTCCATCTGTTCCATCAGCATCTTGTTTTCTGCATCCTGGCGATCTCTGGTTGACCTGCCGGCGTCCAAGGCAAATTCGATGACCACTCCCACCTTTTCTATGGTCTTGTACAGGCTGGTCCGCTTATCCACCGTATCCGATGAAATAACTAATATATTTTTGCTGGGCCAACCCGCCTTAACGGCCGCTTCCAATTCCTTGGCGTCGGACCCGACAATGGTTAGATGACGATCCACACAATGGGCAATCACCGGATCAAGGAACGCGGCCTGCCCTTCATCTCGATCAAACCCCAGGTCACTTTTCCATTCTTCCGATGCGATGCTCCTCCAGGCCCCGTTCTTGACGTCCTCCAGCTTCCAGGCTGCCATGGCCAGCATGTGCAACAGATACCGTCCCGCCTTATCATTATCTCCCGCATGGTAGGCATCATGTGCTTTCAAGAAGAATTTGGACGCATCCTGCCGGGAATAAAAGATCTGCGAATTCTTCATCCAGGTCACCCGGTACCCCGGCATCAGCCCAAATGTTCTTAGCAATGAAATGGTCTCGAACACATTCTCG
>JADFXY010000589.1:0-2318 GCA_015233355.1 Deltaproteobacteria bacterium
CCGATATGACCCGCTTCTGTCAATCCCATTGGTCTCCCTCCCCCCGGGGGGAGGGAGACCAACCAAAGAATCCACCACGGAGAAAGATCCTAATGGGGAAATTACAGAAAGAACTTTACACTACTCGGAATTTCTTTGGTGGTGAAATGGACTCTGACAAAGTTCGATAAAACCCTGTATCCGGTTAAGTATGATTTTCAACAGGTGTTCCTGATTCTTATTTAAAGAAAGATTATAATCTGATCCCTTAACTAGTTCTACTTGAAGTTCGGCCTCGGCCTCCATTGGATAGGTCTGTTTGTTAATCAACATATTATGATATTCGGCGCCCAAAAAGTCGTTTTCGGAATTAATCAGGAACAAGTGGACCCCACGCTCGTTTAATACCCGGAAATCAGCTTCACATTTGTTGATATAGGCTGATTCTCGTTTCCTATTCCACAGCAATCTTTCCATTTGATACCAGACGCCGATGACCATGGTCATACATATTTGGATTATTTTTTTAAAATCAAGCCGTTCCACCACCAGCCTCACCCAATCTTCGATACGGGATGATCTCAACAGTCTCCACCCGTAACGTATTTTCCCACATCTCTCAATGTAGTTGGATAATACATCATCGTTTCCATATAAGTTTATCGAGGCGCTGATTAAAACGGCACCCATAACGCGTGAGTCACAAAGGGCTGTTCTATACGAAATGCCTGCTCCTGAGCAAATGCCGATCAGAATGAACCGATCAACCTTTCTTGTGGCTTGGAGATAACTCATGGCTTCTTGAGTTTCTATTACGGCGCTTTGGTCAAAAGGAAGATGGTCTGTCCGAATTCCGCTATCCCCAATTCCGGAAAGATCGAATCTAAAAACAGTAAGGCCCATCGCCGCCAGGTTTCTAGCCAGCCTAACATAAAGGCGGTATGGGCCGACATGGTGGACCCGCCCCGGACTCAAGAGTATCACGGCCGGGAACCGGTTTGTGGTTTCAGTTTCCGATGGACCAGTTACGATTCCAACCAATGATCCTGTTTGCCCAAAGAGCACTGCTTCTTCCTTCATGGGTAAACCTCGGACATCCAGGAAGCCATTACCTCCAGAACCTTGACCGGGACCAGTATCTCACCGGCCTGTCTGTCTTTCCATAATCCTGAGTCGGAAAATAGATGAGATAACCGCACGCCCATTGTTTCAAGATGTTCGACAAAGTTTCCTTTTGCAAGATCGGCGCCGCTTTTGATAATCAGGATGTTGTCGGCCGGTTTTTGCACTGTTCCCAGGAGGTCTATATTCATGAGATCAGTTATCATCACATCCGTGAGGGGGAACCCCTGCACCTCGCTCGGTAGTTGGTTCTTGGGTCGGGGTCCCGGCGTCAAGTGAGAATCGCTGAGCAAACTTTCATGTATGTCTGCCAGTTCTCCAAGATAATTCTTTCCATTAATCACTGGATCCAAGAGAATGATCCTATCAATATTCCCGTGGGAAGATCCATGCATAATGGACAAGGTCCCGCCCAATCGGAAGCCGACCAGGCAAACTCTGGACACCTCGGATTTTTTTTTGATTTGATCCACAGCCGTCTCAATATCTTTACGCCATTGACTTATGTGTCCCTGGTCCATATCTCCGTCTGAATCGCCGCATCCGTAAAAATCAAATCGCAGGACCGGATAACCTTCCCCGGCCAGACGATCGGCGATGCGTCTATAAGAGCGGTGGGATTGCATATACTCATAACCCATGGGATAACATAGAACCACACCACATCCCCTGTGGCAGTCGGATTGCGGTTTATGATAACAACCAAACAACCGATTGCCGGACGGACCGAAGTAAAAGGGTTCAATCTTGGAGATTTTCATGACTTTATTCACATTCCGCCGTCCGGGCATGCCGCCCGAAAATAAGGCGCCATAACTTGCGGATGAATCCGGTCTTATTAGGTCGCTTCTTTAGATGTATTTTTTCCGCGCAAGATGAGGCCAGTTGGCCTAGTGTCTGAAAAACAAATTCATTCATATTCAAGCGAAGGCCCCATTCCTTTTTAACCAACTTGGCTATCCTAACTAGTTGCACGGAAGTGGCGCCGATATCCAATAAATTAGTCTCTGGGCTCAGGCCATCCACCTTAAGAATGCTCGCTGCCAGTTCGCAGATTCGAGCCGTCAGTTCTTTGTTTTCCCTGACAGTCGGCGCACTCCCTCCATCAGGCCCTGGCCGATGCCGGGTATCTGGACCGGGATTTCCCCCGGAAACGAACGGGTGTTTTCATGGGCTGCTCGGGCGGCGGCGGAGAATTGCGGACATTATACAGCCTG
>JADFXY010000058.1:0-15392 GCA_015233355.1 Deltaproteobacteria bacterium
TATATAATATAACCAAGATTTACGGCCAGGCTCATTCGCGAAAGAACTTTCCGGATGAGTCTGGCCATTTTTTTTGCCCTGAGTTCGATGAGTCCGCTGAGCGATTAATATCAAAGGCCATAATCTCATCCGCAGATTACGCCGATTTGCGCAGATTAAAGAAACACAAAACTCTTTAATCGAGGCCCCGGTCGGCCCAAATCAGCAAATGACTGCATGATCTGAGGGTCTCTTTCATCTGCGTTAATCTGCGAAATCTGCGGATACATTTCTTTCTCCAATTAATTAGACTTGCCGAACTCAGGTTAAATTACAGTCAATTAATTCCTTCCGAGACCGCCCCGCCACTTCCTCAACTGCATGATCGGCATATTCAAAATCCCCTTCCGGTCCGTCAACCGGATAAAATCTTAACGAAATTTTAACAACCCCGAGCCCAATCTTAACACCTTATTAATTATTAATTGGTTATAATCACAAATAGATAGGTGTGAAACGAATAATTTCTAAGAAGGAGCGACAAATATGGATATTTTACAACCTGATGCCGGCATCTCGCAGCTTGTTGTCCATGCCCCTTGTCCTTATTCCACGACCGACCGGAATCAAGACGGCCTGGACGAGGACTATACCGTAACCACCCGGTTTGGAGCGGAGTACATTTATCACTGTGGCCCGAAAATTACCATGCCGAAACAGCGGGTGATCCCAAAGGATGAGTCATCTGATGCAGTCCGGCCATAAGCAGGCATGCTATGAGCTAACCTGAGTTCGACGAGTATGCTAAGCGATTAGCATCAAGGGCCATAATCTCATCCGCAGATTACGCCGAGTTGCACAGATTAAAAAAGACAAATAACCGCAGGTGCCTGAGGATCTCATCCATCTGCGTTCATCTGCGAAATCTGCGGATTCATTTCTGTCCGCCGGTTGATAAAACTCGTCGAACTCAGGTTATGAACTAAGAAATTCCCACACAGGGGACCAACACATGAGGCGAACCCAGACGATATGACCAAAGACAGAGCCGGCACATTCTTGCGCATGATCCAGAAGTCACGCCGGGGAAGATTGAAAATTTACCTCGGCTACGGCGCGGGGGTGGGAAAGACGTATCAAATGTTGCAAGAAGGGCACCGGCTGAAGGACGCCGGGGTGGCCGTGGTCGTCGGGTTGGTGGAGACCCACGGACGAGCCGAAACCGCCAGGCTCGTTGAGGGATTGGAAATAATTCCCCGCCTGCAACAGGAATACCGGGGCCATATACTGGAGGAGACTGATGTTGAGGCTATCCTGGCCCGCAAACCTGAGGTGGTCCTGATTGACGAACTGGCCCACACCAATGTCCCAGGCAGCCCGAACCCCAAACGTTATCAAGATGTGCAAGATATCCTGGCCGCGGGAATTCATGTCATTACCACTCTGAATGTCCAACATTTAGAGAGTTTATACGACATTGTGGAGAAAACGGTTCAAGTCCAGGTCCGGGAACGTCTGCCGGATTCCGTCCTGGTTGAGGCCGACGAAGTGGTCAATGTCGATCTGACCCCGGAAGACCTCCACGCCCGCCTGCGGGAAGGGAAAATATATCCTCCGGAGCGCATCGAGACTTCCCTGTCCAATTTTTTCAAGATCTCCAACTTAGAAAAGCTGCGGGAACTGACCCTGCGGGAGCTGGCTTCGCAGATCGATCTAAAGATGCGTGAAAGCTCTGAAGAAACAGGGAAAGACACCACGCCGGGGCCGGACCAGGTGATGGTGTGTTTGAGTTCCCAGGGGCCGAATAGTGAAAAGCTCTTGCGTTACGCCTCACGCCTGGCCGGAAGACTTAACCGGAACTGGTATGCCGTGTACGTCCAGACCCCGTCTGAGGGTCCTGAGATCATCGATGCCCGGGCCCAGCGGCTCCTGACCGGGACCCTGACCCTGGCCAAACAATTAGGGGCCATGGTTTTCACCTATAAGGGGGAAGACGTCATAGACACGATCTTGGGATTTGCCAGGGAATACCGGGTGGGTCACATAGTCCTAGGTTATCCGGGAGAGATTCCATACTGGAAACGGCTGCTGGGCAAGAAGAGCACCATTGAGCAACTCATTGCCAAATCAACGGGAATAACGATAGTGCTGCTCGACACTCGGGCCAGGGAGCCTTTGCCGGCTACGGCAGCCGTGACCTCTTCCGAGTCCCAAAAGCCGGCTCCAACTGCGCCACGGGTGGGTTCTTCGAATATGCGCCTGAGCAATTTGTTGGCCACCCATCGCATCATCATTTGGGATCAGCCCGAGTCAAAGGGCCTGGTGCTCAAAACCCTGGTGGAGGCCGTCCCGAGAAGTATCGGAGCAGGCGATGCCGAAGAGATTTTAAAGGCCGTCCAGCAGCGGGAAGAGCTGGGATCCACCTTTTTTGACGAGGGGGTGGCCTTTCCCCATGCCCGCATTGAGGGACTTCCGACTCCCACCGTGGCCTTAGGGATAACCCGGCAGGGCGTACTCGACGCCACTCCCGACAAACTGATTGGAGCCGTGTTTCTCATTCTCTCCCCGGCGGGGACCCCGGCCCTGCAGATTCAAGTCTTGGCCCTGGTCAGTCGGGCGGCCAAAAACAAGCAGTTAATGGAACATCTGGCCACAGCCGGGAGTCCCCGGGAGGTGCTTGAGGCCATCCGCATCTGGGAAACTCTGCACCCGGCTCCAGCCGCCGGCCCGGCCCATGGTTAGGGCCTGGTGGATAAGGTCACTTGTAACGAGTAAGTATCAAGAGAATTCCGCCGGAGTTCCCTCGGACCGAAAACAAACGAGACTGAAAAAATAGATGGAGGAAGATCATGAAACTGGTGGAAATTATAATCAAATCGGTCAAACTGGAGGAGGTTAAGTCAGCTCTGCAAGCCATCGGCATTGAGGAGATCATGGAAAGCAAGCTCATTTGTCACGGCCGTCAGAAAAGGGATACAACGCTCTATCGTGCCGCTAAATATGTAGTTAATTCCATTCAAAAAATAAAGCTTGAATTTATCGCGGCCGACGAGTTGGTGGAGACAATCGTTAAGGCCATCGACAATATCACCGGGACAGAGCCGAAAGAAGATTGTCGAGTATTGATTCTCCCTTTAGCATAACCCCCTGTAAGAAAAAAGGAGAAGATATGTTTGATCTATTGATGATTGCTATTCTGACGGTTTTTACCGTTGGATCGGTAGTATTGGTCGAATTGTTGAGTCGGCTCAAGGAGGAAAAATCATGAGTTTCATTTACCTGTTAAGCAGTGTCCTGGCCCTGGGGCTATTTGTCTATCTCGTCGTGGCTCTGTTAAAGCCGGAGGTGTTTTGATGACTTCAAATGGAATCATCCAGATTATCCTTTTCCTGGTTGTACTGTTGGCTCTGGTCAAGCCCTTGGGCGCCTATATGGCCCGGGTGTACGAGGGCCGGCCGATCCGGCTGGAGCGTCTCTTCGGCCCCCTGGAACGCCTCATTTACCGGTGGTGCGGTATTGCCCCGGATCAACAGATGAACTGGAAGACCTATGCCGCGGCCATGTTGCTCTTCAACGTCGTCGGTGGGCTGGCCGCTTATCTCATCCAGCGGGTCCAGGGCTGGTTGCCGCTCAACCCGGCTGGATTCGGCGCCGTGGCCCCGGACCTGGCCTTCAACACCGCGGTCAGCTTTGCCACCAACACCAACTGGCAGAACTACGGCGGCGAGACGACCATGAGCTACCTGACCCAAATGACGGCCTTGACAGTCCATAATTTTCTTTCGGCCGCCACAGGGATGGGCGTGCTCATGGCCTTGATTCGCGGCCTGGCCCGGCGTGAAACCAAACTTCTCGGAAATTTCTGGGTAGATACAGTCAGGGGAACAATTTACATCTTGTTGCCCCTATCCTTCATCTTAGCCCTGGCTCTGGTCTCGCAAGGAGTGGTGCAAACATTCGGACCTTATCAAAAATTATCTTTGGTCCAGCCGACGACATTTGATCAGCCGATGGTGGATAAAGACGGCAAGCCGGTTTTGAGTCCGGACGGCAAACCCAAAACGGAAAAAAAAGAATTGTCTGAACAAACCGTGGCCCTGGGTCCGGCCGCGTCTCAGGTGGCCATCAAGCACCTGGGGACCAACGGGGGCGGATTCTTTAACGTCAATTCCGCCCATCCTCTAGAAAACCCGACTCCTTTATCCAATTTTTTGGAAATGTTGGCGATTTTGGCCATTCCCGGGGCCCTGTGTTACACCTTCGGAACAATGGTCCGAGATACTCGCCAGGGCTGGACGATTCTAACGGCCATGACGGTAGTCCTGGTGGCCATGATAATCTGTTGTTATGTGGCCGAGCAGTCCGGAAATACCAGGTTGACCGGATTGGGAGTGAATCAGCAATTCACCGAAGACGGAGCTAAAACTCTATCGGGCGGCAACATGGAGGGCAAAGAAGTCAGGTTCGGCATGGCCGATTCCGCCATTTTTGCCGCGGTCACCACCGCGACCAGTTGCGGGGCCGTCAACTCCATGCATGATTCCTTTACCCCATTGGGGGGCATGGTTCCCATGTTACTGATGCAACTTGGTGAAGTTATTTTCGGTGGTGTCGGTTCCGGACTCTACGGGATGCTCATTTTCGTCATTGTGGCCGTATTTATCGCGGGATTGATGGTCGGCCGGACACCGGAATATTTAGGCAAGAAGATTGAAGCCTTCGAGATGAAGATGGCCTCGCTGGTGATTATCATCCCCCTGTTTTTTGTGCTCACCTGCACGGCCGTGGCCATAGTTACGGAAGCAGGGAAAGCCGGCATATCCAATCCGGGGGCGCACGGGTTCAGCCAGATCCTGTACGCCTTTTCTTCGATGGCCAACAATAACGGCAGCGCCTTTGCCGGGTTAAACGGCAACACCTGGTTCTATAATATCCTCGGCGGCCTGGCCATGCTCTTCGGCCGTTTTTGGCTGGCCATCCCGACCCTGGCCATTGCAGGATCATTGGCGGAGAAGAAAACCGTCCCGGTCAGTTCCGGCACGCTCCCGACCCATACTCCGCTTTTCGCCGGACTCTTGATCGCCGTGGTGGCGGTGGTGGGTGCGCTGACCTATTTTCCCGCCCTGGCCTTGGGACCCATCGTGGAACATCTGACCATGCTCAAACCATAAGGGGCAGGCCCTTCGTCAAGGCAAGCACATGACGGCAGAGGACGCCCCACCCAATACCGTTGTATTAAGGCAACGACATTAAGATTTCTCGCTTCGCTCGAAATGACAGAGAAGTGGACCGTCCGGGATGACGATGTAAACTCATACCAAAAGACGAAGTGAGGAATCCTATCACATCCGAAGAGGAACCACATATGACGACTAAAGAAAAACCCCGCCCGCTTTTTGACCCGGCTTTAGTAAAAAAAGCTGGGTGGGAATCCATTTTGAAATTGACTCCCCGGCATCAAATCCGCAATCCGGTTATATTTACCGTATATGTGGGGAGCATCTTAACCACCGTTTTATTCATCCAGGCTTTGATCGGGACAGGGGAAGCTCCCACCGGGTTCATCCTGGCCATTACCTGCTGGTTGTGGTTCACGGTGATCTTCGCCAATTTTGCCGAGGCCATGGCCGAAGGTCGAGGTAAAGCTCAGGCCGCGGCCCTACGTAAGACCAAGCGGGAGATCAAGGCCCGGCTGTTGGATGCCCCCCAGCGGGAGGCCAAGGTGACCGAAGTTCCGTCTTCCGACCTCCGCAAAGGCGATGTCGTGTTAGTCGAGGCCGGTGACTTTATTCCCTGCGACGGCGAAGTGGCGGAAGGCATCGCCTCGGTGGATGAGAGCGCCATTACCGGTGAAAGCGCCCCGGTCATCCGGGAAAGCGGTGGTGACCGAAGCGCTGTTACCGGAGGCACGCGGGTCCTATCCGACTGGCTGATCGTCCGGGCCACGGCCAATCCCGGCGAAGCTTTCATCGACCGCATGATCGCCATGGTCGAAGGCGCCAAGCGTCGAAAAACACCTAATGAAATTGCCTTGAATATCCTACTGGCGGCCCTGACTCTGATCTTCTTACTGGTATGTTTCACCTTGCTGCCGTTTTCCATTTTCAGCGTCACTGCGGCCGGCAAAGGCTCGGTCGTCACCGTGACAGCCCTGGTGGCCCTGTTCGTCTGTCTGGCTCCAACGACTATCGGCGGGTTATTGTCGGCCATCGGCATCGCCGGAATGGACCGGCTGATCGTGGCCAATGTCATTGCCATGTCGGGCCGGGCCGTGGAAGCAGCCGGTGACGTGGATGTACTGCTGCTGGATAAGACCGGCACCATCACCCTGGGTAACCGGCAGGCCACGCAGTTTATCCCCGCGGCCGGAGTCAGTGTCCAGACCCTGGCGGATGCGGCTCAGTTGGCCTCCCTGGCCGATGAGACCCCGGAAGGCCGGAGTATCGTTGTCCTGGCCAAGCAAGAATACGGCCTGCGGGGACGCGACGTGCAGAAGCTGGGGGCAAAGTTTGTGGCCTTTACCGCCCAGACCCGGATGAGCGGGGTGGATCTGGCCGGCCGTCAAATCCGCAAAGGCGCCCCGGACGCGATTGAGACCTATGTCCAGCACCTGGGTGGAGAAATGCCGCCGTCCGTCCGGGAAGCGATTAGAACGATAGCCCAGCAGGGGGGCACGCCGATTGTAGTGGCTGAGGGCGATCGAACCCTGGGCGCCATCTGGTTAAAGGACATCGTCAAAGGCGGGATTCGGGAGCGCTTTGCCGAATTTCGGCAGATGGGCATCAAGACCATCATGGTCACTGGTGACAATTCCTTGACTGCGGCGGCCATTGCCGCGGAGGCCGGGGTGGACGATTTCCTGGCTGAAGCCACTCCTGAGGCCAAGTTAAAGATGATCCGGGAGATTCAGGCTGAGGGGCGGCTGGTGGCCATGACGGGTGACGGGACGAACGATGCCCCAGCCCTGGCCCAGGCGGATGTGGGCGTGGCCATGAACACCGGAACTCAGGCGGCAAAAGAGGCCGGGAACATGGTGGATCTAGATTCCAGTCCGACCAAGCTCCTGGAGGTGGTGACCATCGGGAAACAGTTACTTATGACCCGAGGCGCCTTAACGACGTTCAGTATCTCCAACGACGTGGCCAAATACTTCGCCATTATCCCGGCTACCTTCGTCGGCACCTATCCTCAGCTAAACAGCCTTAATCTCATGGGGTTAGCTACTCCGGCCAGCGCTATTCTGTCGGCCGTGATTTTCAACGCCCTGATCATCGTCTTTCTCATCCCCCTGGCCTTGCGCGGGGTTAAGTATCGGCCCCTGGGCGCGGCCCGCGTGCTCCGGGACAACCTCTTCATTTATGGGTTGGGCGGGTTGGTTGTTCCATTTATTGGGATTAAATTGATTGATCTTATCTTGGTTGCTTTACATTTGGCTTGAGGGTATAATCATGACTAGAGAATTATTGAACTTGACTAAGACAGCCGTCTTGTTGCTGGTCGGCCTGACTATGGTCACCGGGATTATTTACCCGGCGCTGGTGACCGGGTTAGCTCAAATTTGCTTTCCCCGGCAGGCTGGCGGAAGCATGATCGTGCGGCAAGGTAAAATCGTCGGGTCGGAGCTTATCGGGCAACCCTTTGATCAATCTAAATACTTCTGGGGGCGGCCGTCAGCCACCAGTCCGTCTCCATACAATGCCGCGTCTTCTTCGGGCTCCAACTTAGGCCCGACCAACCCTGCCTTGCTCGATGGGATTAAGGCCGGAGTTGCGGCCATTAGAAAGGAAGATCCCACCCAGACGCAACCGGTTCCGGTGGACCTGGTCACGGCTTCCGGCAGCGGTCTGGACCCCCACATCAGCCCGGCTTCGGCCATGCTCCAGGCGCAACGGGTGGCCCACCAGCGGAGACTACCCGAGAAACAGGTTCAAGAACTGATCCTCCGGCACGTTGAAGGCCGGCAATTGGGAATATTGGGTGAACCACGGGTCAACGTATTGAAGCTAAACCTTGATTTAGACGCGATGACTGCATATCAGGGACGATAATGAGATGAGGGGCATTAACCCTGGAGAGATGACTATAACCTCTATGTCTTCGATAAATGAGAAAAGGCCCGATCCTGATGTCCTCCTGGCCCACGTTCAGAAGGAAGAACGCCAAAAGCACCGGGGCAAGCTGCGCATATTCTTCGGCGCCGCCCCCGGAGTCGGCAAAACCTATGCCATGCTTAAGGAAGCTCACCTCCAACTGGCCGAGGGACTCGATGTCGTGGCCGGAGTTGTAGAAACCCATGGCCGAATTGAGACGGAGGAGTTGCTGCAGGGCCTGGAGACCATTCCGCGCAGCCGGATGGAGTACAAGGGGGTGAAGCTGCAGGAGTTCGATATCGACGCGGCCCTGGCCCGGCAGCCGGGAATAATCCTGGTGGATGAACTGGCTCATACCAATGCCCCAGGTTCGCGGCACGATAAACGGTGGCAAGATGTCCGGGAGTTGCTGGACCGGGGCATAGATGTGTACACCTCCCTTAACGTGCAGCACATTGAGAGTCTCAATGATGTGGTGGCTCAAATCACCCGGGTGGTAGTCCGCGAAACAGTGCCGGATTCGATCCTGGAAGAAGCCGAGGCCGTGGTCCTGGTGGATTTGCCTCCCGGCGATCTGCTCAAACGGCTGAAAGAGGGCAAAGTCTACATCCCCAAACAGGCTGAATGGGCGGCTCAAAATTTCTTCGGAACCGGTAACCTGATCGCCTTGCGCGAACTGGCCTTGCGGATCACGGCCGACCGGGTGAATTCCGAGGTGCTGGTCTATCGCCAGGATCAGGCCATCGAAACCACCTGGCCCACTTCAGAAAGGTTGCTGGTTTGCGTCGGGCCGAGCCCTTCCTCAGTGAAACTCATTCGAGCCACCAAGCGCATGGCGGCCGGGTTGCACGCTCACTGGTTGGCCGTGTATGTGGAAACACCGCGGCAGGTGGAGCTGACGGAGAAACAACGGCAACGGGCCTTTCAAAACCTTAAGCTGGCTGAACAATTGGGCGCAGAGACGATCACCATGAGCGGACGCAGCATCGCCGAAGTGGTGGTCGGCATCGCCCGCACCCGGAATGTGACCAAAATGGTCATCGGGAAGCCCATCAGGCCGCGGTGGAAAGACTTCATCCTGGGCAGTCCGGTAGACGAGATTATCCGCTTGAGTCAAGAGATCGACGTCTATGTCATCACCGGTGACGCCGAGGGCGAGGCGGAAGCTCCCGATACTCCGGTTAAATCAAAAAGCAATTGGTCGGCCTACTCCATTGGGTTACTTCTCTGGGGAATCTGCACGGCGGTCGCCTTTCTGATGTTTCCAGCTTTTCAGCTAAGCAATGTAATTATGGTTTATCTGTTGGGAGTGGTCGTCACAGCCATCCGCTGCGGCCGGGGACCATCTATTCTTGCCTCCCTGCTGAGCGTATTGGCCTTTGACTATTGTTTTGTCCCGCCCCGGTTTACGCTGGCTGTGGCCGACACCCAGTATTTTGTTACTTTTGTGGTCATGCTGATCGTGGCCGTGGTCATCAGCCATCTGACGGCGTTAACCCGAAAACAGGTGGAAGTCGCCCGATTAAACGAGCGGCGCACGGCCTCCATGCTATCATTAAGCCGGCAATTAGCCAGTACCCGCGGGGCCGGCCGACTGCTGACCATCGCCACGCAACATATCGCCGATATCTTCGAGTGCCGGGTTGTGGCCCTGCTACCCGACAAACATGACCGGTTGACCGTCGCGTCCGGTAATCTGACGACATCATCCTTAAGCGAAAAGGAACTAAGCGTCGCCCTGTGGGCATTCAAAATGGGTCAAGCCGCCGGCCACGGCACCCAAACCCTTCCCGACACTGATCTTCTTTATCTGCCTTTGGTGGGAATTAAAGATCCGGTGGGGGTGCTGGGGGTGCTGATGGAGAATCGGGATTCTTTGTTGGGCCCCGATAAGATGCGGTTGCTGGATTCCTTTGCCAAACAGATTGCCCTGGCCCTGGAGGTCGACCGGTTGGAGGCGATGGCTTTGCAGGCCCAGATGGAGACGGAGTCGGAACGGTTGCGGACTTCATTGCTCAGTTCCGTGACTCACGATCTTCAGACTCCCCTGGCCGCCATTATGGGCTCGGCCGGTAGTATGCTCCAGATTGGAGACCGGTTGCTTCCTGAAATGCGGACGGAACTGGCCAAGAACATTTACGCTGAAGCCGAAAGACTTAGCAGGCTTATCAATAATTTGCTCAAAATGACCAAACTGGAATCGGGAACTCTCAAACTAAACAAAGAAACTCAGCCGATTGAAGAAGTCATTGGCGCGGCGCTAAACCTGTTGGAACGGCAATTGGCCGGCCGGCCCATAGACATATCCCTCCCTTCCGACTTACCCATGGTGCCGTTAGACAGCGTTCTGGCGGAACAACTTTTCATCAACCTCATGGAAAATGCCCTGAAATATACTCCTGCCGGTTCTCCCCTGTCCATCTCGGCCCGGCAGCAAAATGATCATCTCCTGGTGGAGGTGGCTGACCGCGGCCCCGGCCTTCCTCCTGATCATGCGGAAAAAATATTTGACCCGTTTTACCGGACAACCAAGGATAGCAGCAAAGCCGGCCACGGGTTGGGCCTGGCCATTTGCCGGGGCATTGTCCGGGCACATGGCGGCCAGATCTGGGCTATGAATCGTGATGGTGGCGGGGCGGCCTTTAGATTCACTTTTCCCCTTTAAGAGTTGACCGCTGCGGGCTGATCGTTTACAATAAACGAAGGCTTGAAATGGAATACTATTCTGTTGCGGTTCAGAGCATAAAGGAGATTTCCCATGAGGTGGTGTGACATCGGTATTGGAAAAAAGATTGCGACAGGTTTCGGGGCAGTTCTGATCTTGACGGTCATCGTTGGCACCCTGAGCTTCTTCGGCATATCCAACATCATTAGACATGCGAGTGTCGTTATTAAAGGTAACCAGTTAGATGGATTGCTGGCCCAGAGAGAAGTCGACCACCTCAAATGGGTTAATAAAGTAAGTGTGTTTCTGATTGATAAAGAACTCTCCCGGCTCGATGTGGAAACAAATGATCATAATTGCGCTTTTGGAAAATGGCTCTATGGTGACGGGAGACGAGAGGCGGAAGATTTCGTCCCGAACCTGGCGCCGCTTTTCAAGAAAATTGAGGAGCCTCATAAGAAGCTTCACGATTCAGCCGTAGACATAGAGAAAAATAAAGATAACGGTAAGGAAATTTACGTAAGGAAAACCATTCCCGCTCTCCAGGCCATTCAAGGGCTTCTTAACGATATTCGGGCAGAAGCCAAAAAAAACATCATGACGGATGATTTAATGTTGAGCACCGCCCGGAACACTGAATATAATATCATGATATTGCTTACTATATGTATTTTATTAGGGGCTATCTTGGGATTACTTATCACCCGCTCCATCACCAGACCTATTGCCCGGTCTATCGCCTTTGTCAAAAAGATTTCTATCGGTGATTTTGCCGACAAATTTAACATTAATCGAAAAGATGAAGTTGGAATCCTGGCCGGGGCAATGAATGATATGGTCGGAGATCTGACGGAAGTTGTCGTTAATGTTCAAACCGCCACGGACCAGGTCACCACCGGCAATCAACAGATTAGTCAAAGTGCCGTGGCTGTGGCCCAAGGCTCCATAGAACAGGCGGCAAGTGTGGAAGAACTTACCAGCTCTATGGTGGAAATGAGCGGCAAGGTGACCCAAAACTCAGACAATGCCGCCGAAACAGCGACGATAGCCATTGCACTGGCCAGGGACGCCCAGGAAGGCGGCCGGTCCGTATTTGAGACGGTTAAGGCCATGAAGAGCGTAACTGAAAAGGTTCGTATCATCGAAGAAATTGCTCGACAAACAAACATGCTGGCGCTTAATGCCTCCATTGAAGCAGCCAGGGCCGGTGAGCAAGGTAAAGGTTTTGCCGTGGTCGCGGCGGAAGTGCGTAAACTGGCCGAGAGGAGTCAAGACGCGGCCAAAGAGATAGGCAGCCTGTCGGCCACCAGTGTGGCCGTGGCTGAACATGCGGGCAGGTTGATCGAAAATATCATCCCCGATATCCAAAGAACCGCCGAACTGGTCCAGGAGATTAATGCCTCAAGTAAAGAGCAGACAGCCGGTCTTGAGCAGGTTTCCAAAGCCATTCATCGGCTTGATCAGATCATTCAACAAAATGCCGGCGCGGCTGAAGAAATGGCTTCCACCAGTCATGAGCTGTTGGCCCAGACAAAGCAACTTCAGCAAGCCACAACCTTCTTCAAGATAGACCCTAAAAAACAGACCAGGGCTTTATCAACGACCTGACTTCAATCTTGGCCTGGCCATCGGCTTGTTAGGCATTGACGACTAAGAAAGAACGATATGTCATCTCCGGAACTAACCGTCCTGGTGATCGAAGATGAGGCTCCTATCCGGGCTTTTCTGCGGGCTTTCCTGCAAAGTCAAAACTACAAATTGATCGAGGCGACTACCGGGGGGGAGGGCATCTCCTTAGCCGCATCACACAATCCCGACGTCATCCTCCTGGATCTGGGGTTACCCGATATTGACGGCTTAGAAGTCATCAAAAGGGTCCGGGAATGGACCAATACCCCGATTATCATCATCTCGGCCAGAGGAAAAGAGCAAGACAAGATCGACGGCCTGGATGCCGGGGCTGACGATTACCTGATTAAGCCCTTTAGTGTGGGGGAACTGGCGGCCAGGATGCGCGTGGCCTTACGCCATGCCCTTAATGTCGGCTCTAAAAAGGATGAGTCGGCCTTTCAGACCGGTGAAGTGCGGGTTGACCTGGCTGGGAGACAGGTCTGGGTGGCCGAGGAAGAGGTGCATCTGACTCCGATTGAATTCAAGCTGCTCCTGGTGATGATTAAACACGCCGGGAAAGTCGTGACGCATCGGCAATTACTAAAAGAAGTGTGGGGCCAGGCCGGGAGTGACCAATCGCACTATCTGCGGATCTACGTACACCAGTTAAGGCATAAGCTGGAACCTGATCCGGCCCGTCCCACCTATTTGCGGACCGAACCGGGAGTCGGCTATCGGCTGGTATGTATAGATTAGACTGTCTCGATTAGGCCGCAAAAAAAATCCTGGGGGAAGACAGGCTCAACCCCAGGATATATATAGATCTATATGGTGAAGGATGATCAGGTCGTTTTTACCTCAATCTTTTTGGTAATCGCTGCTTCTGATTTGGGTAGACTGACTTTAAGCAGCCCGTCTTTAAATGAGGCGTTGATTTCTTTTTCCTTCACCACACCAGGGAGACGAATACTTCGGGAAAAGATCCCGCAACTACGCTCCACCCGATGAAAAGTCTCGCCTTTTTCTTCCTTTTCCTCCTTTTTTTCACCTTTGATGGTCAGCACGTCGTTCAACAGGCAGATATCAATATCCTTGGCTTCAATCCCGGCCAACTCCATCTTAACGACGTATTCCTTCTCGTTTTCCGACAGGTCAAGGGTAGGCACAAAATTCCGTTTTTCAAAAGGCGCCACTTCAAAGCCGCCAAAAAAACGGTCGAACATGCCATTCACCTCCCGCCGGAAAGTGTCCAGTTCATCTCTGGCGGTTTGTTTCCATGGAACCAGGTTAAACATAGTCATCACCCTCCTTTCTTTGGTTTATTCTATGCCGCTTTTCATGATAAAAAAATAATCATCCTGGACCGGTTGTCAAGGTGGGGGGTGTCTTACCCTGGACAACCACATGATGTTTTTCTTAAAATGGCCGATTCCGAATAAGCCCTGAAAGGGCGTTCTAGGTTAGCCCTGGGCAACGCCCCAATGTTGTTGAATTAAGGTGCAGGGGAATCGGATGAGATTCCAATAAATAGTTAATTCCGTATAAGCCCCAACGGGGCGCTATAGGGAATTAACCATTTAAAGAAAATCACAAGCTATTACTCTGCGGTAACTTCATCTCATTCCTCCACCCCGTAATAAGATTCTCCGGCGCAAACCCGGCAAAGTCCGCCGGCGGGCGCCTGGCCGGGAGCCGAATCCACGACATGGGCTTCTTGGGTGGGTAACGACTCCCCACAAGACCGGCAAATCAGACGACCCGATTTGATCTTCTTCATGGGCGAAAGGAGGACGACCCGTTGGGTGGACAAGATGGCTCGATGGGCCTGCTTCATACTCCTCAGGAGGTCCGGCGAAGATATTTCCTGTTTTGTTTTTAGCTTTAGGAACCAATCGTTAAGCAGAGGGAAAGTGGCCAGCTTGGTTAAATCCACAAAGGCCCTGGCCCCCAACAATGTTTCCGGATCATAAACGGTTATGGCAAATCGACCGGTGGCGAATTCCTTTAACCAGCCATTTCCGAAGGTGCACGGGGTGAGGAGTTGCACAGCGTCGGGCAGACAATTTCGGGTCTCCACGATGACGTCGTACAGGCCGGGCGGGTTAAGTTCCTCCAGGGCCAGGTCGACCAGGAAACCGCCCAGGATTACTCCCGGTGCCGGATATCCGTGAAAATTCTCTACGTCAAGCAAGAATTGATCCCATGTCCGGCCACAGATCATGGGCCCGGTTTCGCAGATGGTTTGAGGCGTCTCTTCCAAAATGATATCCCTCCCTGGTTGCGGGTTGCGTGTTTCGGGTTGCGTGTTTTCCTCTCATCCGAGGGAGTGGGCTCGCTTTTCGGCGTCTGATTTGGCGTGATGAATGTCAAGGACCTTTCCCATGACGATCAGAGTGCATCCTTCTGTTATGCATTCATCGGAATGGACTTCGAAACTCGTCTCCCCGTCTTTCCTGACGGCCATGACGTGGATATGATAGGTGTTCCTAAAATTCAATTCGCGTAAGGTCTTCCCGGCGAATTTGTTTCCGGGCTTGATGGTTATTTCTTCTATCCGGGTGACGGCGGCGGGTGAACGCAACATTTCGTCAAGGAAATTTACCACCGATGGCCGAATCATTTCTGAAGCCATCCGCATCCCACCTATTTTATTCGGAGAAACTACGGCGTTGGCCCCGGCCTTGTTTAGCTTTTCGGCAATTTTGATATCTTGGGCTCTAGCCACGATCCTGATCGACGGATTAATCATTCGAGCGGTCAGGGTCACGTACAGGGTGTCTTTGTCGGAAGGCAGGGTGACGACGATGCCGGCAGCCCGTCTGATGCCGGCTTCAAGGAGAGTGGTTTCTTCCGAAGCATCCCCCAACAGGTAATGGATTTCACCTAATTTTTGACACCGCTCAATGTTCTCCATCTCATTTTCAATGACCAGCAGTTGATAAAAGTTCTTAATCAACTCTTCGGCAATATAATAACCCGTTTTGCCGGCTCCGCATAGGATGTAATGGCCACTTAATTTGCCTATTTTTTTCATCATTCTCCTTCTC
>JADFXY010000590.1:0-2317 GCA_015233355.1 Deltaproteobacteria bacterium
CGTGGGTATTCTGTTTTACTCATAGCCTTTCATTTAATCAGCGTAATCAAGGTTCAGACGATCAACATACCTAAATATCAGCAACATTATTCTAATTCAACAGCATTGGGGCAACTCCCTGGGAATCTCGTCGTCCCTCGTATTTATATCGTCTCATCTAGCCACCACCGTCGTATAGACCAACGTGTGGGTCGGAGGAGGGCCGGAGAGGCTGACCGAGATGCTTTTTGAAATAACCACAGCCGTGCCGGTATCATAGTTGTCCGTGATGGTCCAGGTCCGGGTGAATGGCGTAATGGTGGGCTGGGTCGGGTCACCTGTAGCCGGATGGTTGCCCGCGGCCAATTGGGGATCGGAAAAATTATTTCTGCCCAATGCCCGGAGTTCCTCTAGTTTGTCCGAGGCATATACGGAAGCCCTGGAAATGTTATTGGCCTGAGAGTTGGTCTTGAAGGCGGTGATTTGCATTTGGGCAATGCCTAATAGCGCCACGGAGAAAAGGG
This sequence comes from Deltaproteobacteria bacterium, assembly GCA_015233355.1. Classification (GTDB taxonomy): domain Bacteria; phylum Desulfobacterota; class JADFXK01; order JADFXK01; family JADFXK01; genus JADFXK01. The sequence continues at coordinate 504 of JADFXY010000590.1, forward strand.
TCATGGCAATCATGACTTCGACCAGTGAAAACCCGTCCCTGTTCTTATTACTGGTCAATTTAATAATCTGGTCGGATATCTTATTCATTTTCGCACCGCCGGGGTGAGGACTGTTTCTGGTTGGGCCTTTAGGACTAGTAGCTGACCCATGCTGTTGCCCTCCATTTAAATATGCTTGCCCCTCCGGATAGAGAAGGCACAATTACGGCGTAAGAGGAGTTCTTGACGTTGGACAGGTAGACGGCCCCGGTTTGAAGCACGGTCCCGTCGGGACGGAACACCAGGTTGGTCATTTGAGCCATAGGAGTGCCTGAAACGGATATCTGACTATGGCCGCTAAGACCATAGGAAACATAACCTTTGTAGGTCGTGGTCAGATTGACGGTTCTAAGGGTGGTTCCGCCAGTGGCGTTTTGAAGACATCCCGAGACCACGCTATATGACTGACCGGCCGTGTTGAAGATGATGGCGTAGTTGCTGTTGTCTTTGATGGCGCCTAATTTGGCCGACTGGATGTTGTTGTAGACATCTCGGGCGGCATCTTTCAACCGTGTATTGGGCATATCGCTCGTGATTGTAGTCAACATCACGGTGATGACTACGACGAGTAAGCCGACGGCGATCAGAAGTTCGACCATGGTGAAGCCGGGGTGGTCCCGGAAGCCGGCTGGTCGGGCTTCGAGCCTGTTGGGTCTGAATCTGGCCAAGCTGGACCTCCTAGCGGCAAAAAGACAAATGGACGAGCGGTCTCCCCTGATAAACGTCGACAGCGCCGGAAGGACTATAAAATAATTTTATAGCCAGCTTGGGCCGCGGCCAGGGGCTTATTAAGCAACAACTTAATATATCATCATGTTACGCGAAAATACGGATAAGTGTCACTTTAGAGTACAGCAGTATTCATGCCAACGCAACCGGGCCCTGTTTTGTCTCGACATAACCCGCCGGACAGTCGGGCCGGGCGATTTCACCTATAAAATTTATTGATAGTTATAGAATCATTTTATACCGGAGTGTGACCTGGCTGTGGGATCACGTGCGGCCTGGCCGGGACACCGCCAGATTGTCTGAACTGTGATGGTCATGATTGATTGATGGACTATGATGGCTGTGGGAATTCATCAGTCGTGGTAGGGGCGAGGCATGCCTCACCCCTACAGGTGAATTTTCCCTCGGCTACCCGGCATCCCAACACGAGGGTATTCTGCCTTATCATAGCCTTTCATTTAGTCAGCTTAATCACGGTTCAGACAATAGTGGCCGGCAACCGCAAAACCTGTCGTGGGTTGAGGTGATCAGACCGGGTGAAAAATGTAGCCTTGACAATCCTTCTATGATATAATAGATGATGAATGAAAATACGTGAATGATATTAAGTTATTATTATACATCGAATGGTTATGGTTGTCCTTTTTTGATCCCGCCCCAGGGTGGCGCTTCGCTGACCCTGGGCTAGATTGTTTTTCCCCTTCGGGGAAATGGATTTCACCAACAAGAACGGGCTGATCAGCCCTAAAGGTCCAGCCGGGGCTAAGTTCGCCATTGACCGGGACTACTGCTCTAATACGCCGAAGGCGTTACATAATCTAGCCCAGCGAAGCGCCACCCTGGGTAAGGACGCACGCAAATGGATAAGAAAGCAGTACTAATTATAATCGACCGCTTTCGGCAGGCGCTAGAAGCCAGGCAGATCAGGATAAATAAGTTGATTCTTTTTGGCTCTTATGCCCATGGCGTCCCCAAAGAAGAAAGTGATATAGACTTAATCGTAATTTCCGACGATTTCGAGGATAAGGGCTTTTGGGCGCGGATTG
>JADFXY010000591.1:0-2203 GCA_015233355.1 Deltaproteobacteria bacterium
TCTACATTCATTAATGTAGCAAGACTAGCCATAGGCTGAGTAGAGATAATTAAGCTAGGAGCATCTGTTAATACAGTACCCCCATCAACACCAAGCTTAACCCTCCTAAAACTACCTTGAGAGTCTACCCCTCCCATTGGCAAAGGAGTGGCAGGATCAACCACTAATTGCTGAGCGTATGGAAGGTCTACATAAATCTGTAGACGATCAGAGTTAGACATTGAGGTAGTGTTGTAAGCCAACACTAATGTAATAGTCCCATCAGGTGTTACAGTAAAACTAGTAACACCCATAGAAGGGTCTGCAAAATTATATATAATCGTGTTGTCAGTTACGTTGGTAATAAGAAGTAATTGCTCAAGCTGAAAACCAGAATCTACTCCATCTAAAACTATAGTTCTAGAGGAAGCGGTAAAGACATAAGTTCCAACATCAGTACCTATAAGCTGTTTCATCTTTTACCCAATAGCTATTGCATAAGCAATAGATTGTCCTACTGTTGGAGCACCTATAGAAGAAGGTGTAATAGCATCTCTTCCACTCTTAGCATGAACAGAAGCATGAGCAGGTAAGGAGTTTGGCTCATCAGCTCCATGCCAAACTTGAGTAAGGTTAGAAGTTAAAGCATCTCCATTGACAGTAACAGTGGTGTTTGGACTTGAGTAAATAGATTCTATAACAAAACCATACTTAAATCCATCTACACCACAATCTGATTTAACCCGCATACCAACGGGAAAATCACTAATGGTTAGATCGTTAGTTACTCTAAATTGAGTAGAAGAAAGATAAGTAGCAGATAAGGACATTTATTATTCCAAAGAAAATGTAGGAGTAAGCTTAATCTGATCCCCATTATTATTCATCAAATAGGGAGCGTCAGCAAACTTCTCTGCCCAAAGCAATTTGCTATTAGTAACATCAACTACATAAAACCCATACACAGGGCACTGACGGGACCATTAAAAGTCCATACCAATTCAGGGTGAGAAGCTGTAGTAGGATTACCAGGGGTGATATGACCTCTACGGGTACAGGATCTACTACAGGAAACGGTATTCTTCTTTTTCCTTGCTTTGGTAAGTATTTTAAAGCTTATATTTCTGCTACTACTTCTGGTACTGTTACATTATCTGCTGTTCTGAGAAATACCTCGATATCCCAATTTGGGTTAGCTGGAGCAATCGGTGTTGGTGTTGCACCCTCTCAGAACCCCCTATATGTAGCGGGAAAAGACAATACAGGACTTACTCGTCCTTTGACTCTGGATACCGCTGGAAATACTTATGTTAGGGGTGGCGAGACTCCAGGTACTGTTCCTAGTATTACTACCTCTTTGGGTGTTGGCGGGGTTGACCAAATGGGGGTTTCTAGACGTCTTGCTTTAGACTCCTTTGGAGCCCAACGTATTCACGGTATTGAGGCAACTATTGATACTGATAATATCCCTGAGACTCTTACTAGGGTTTTATTAGAGTTACGCCAAGTCAACTTTTGGATGCGTCAGCTTCCTTTGTATTTAAATTATGGTATCGTAATAACGGAAGAGGAAGCGGCTTTTAGGGACGATCCTACTCTTCCTAACTCTTAACATTTAGCGCATAGACGGAGGAAATTCCTATGCTTATTCAAGGTTCTGTTGGTCCCGCTGGTGTGTCCTCGCTTTCCCCTGGTGTAAACCCGACTTTACGTTCTGGTCAGTTGGGTGAAGCTATCGTTCAACAGCTTCACGGTCGTTATTACGAGACTTGCTATAGGAAGAACTTATTTTTCTCGTATTGTGCTGTTCAGACTCTTTCTGCTGTTGGTACTGCCATGACTGGCAACATTTTATATAATGGAGACGTGTGCTCTTCCGATCTTGCTGGCTTCAACTGCTACAGGTGCTCAGACTACTGTTCCGACTACTGTGACTGCTGCTACCCGTACAGGTAACTGTTTCTTGGGTGGTGCAGGTTCTCAGGGGGTAGCTTATTCGATTGCTACTACCCTTACCACCACAGCCCTCTTTTCCTTGCTGCATAATACTGCGGCGATCAACACGGTTGGGGCTGAAATGTTTACCGTGGATCTGGAAGGTTCGATCATTGTTCCTCCGAACACTTGTATCTGTCTTGCAGCTATGGGAGCTGCTTCTGCGGCTTCTGCTGTTACCTCGACCATTGTGTGGGAAGAAGTTCCGGTTTAACGAATAAAGGAATAA
>JADFXY010000592.1:0-2295 GCA_015233355.1 Deltaproteobacteria bacterium
CCCGGGGGCATGTGGTGGCCTTCAATATCTTGAACCTGGGCCGCTATAAGCTGGCCGGAAATTCCGTGGGCAACGCCAAATTGGCTCTGGAGCTTTCCGCCGGTTACGCCAACGAGCGGAGACAGTTCAACGTTCCCATCGCTGACTTCGGCTTGATCAAGGAAAAACTGGCCGAGATGGCGACTCGGATCTATGCCGCAGAAAGCATGCTCTACCGAACCGGCGGATTGATCGAAAACATCATGCACAGCGTAGACACCACCGGACCCGATGGAGGACGCGTCGCCGCCCAGGCCATTGAAGAGTATGCCCTCGAGTGTTCGCTGAATAAGGTGTTCGCCACCGAGGTGCTGGCCTACGTGGTGGATGAAGGGGTCCAGATTCACGGCGGCTATGGAGTGATCGCCGAGTATCCCATAGAAAGACTCTATCGGGACGCCCGTGTTTATCGGATTTTTGAAGGCACCAACGAGATCAATCGCGTCTTGATTCCGACCCTGCTTATCCGCAAGGCCGGCAAGGGGGACCTGCCCCTTATGGAGGCTGCGGCCCAGTTGAGGCATCGGCTTGAATCAGAGGTTGCAGTCGGGGAAAACGCCGGTGACGCGGTTCAGGCGGCCCGGGACATCTTTCTCTTTGTCTTAGGAACAGCCTGGGAAAAGCTGGGTCAAAAGCTTCTGAAGGAGCAGGAAATTCTTGGGCGTCTGGCCGATCTAACCATCGCTGTTTTCGGCATGGAAAGCTCTTGGTTGCGGGCCCAAAAAGCCCTGGCTAGAGACGGCGAAGACGGCGCCAAACGGGTCACCAATCTGGCCAAAGCCTTTATCTATTCCACCTTGCCCAGACTGGAAGTGATCGCCGGAGAAGTGCTCTTTGCCCTGTCCGATGGAACAGACCTGGCCGCCCAGCAGGCCGCCCTGCGCAAGCTGGTGCAGTACACTCCCATCGACTTGATCGGGCTCAGGCGGGCCATCGCGGCCGAGATATCTGAAGCCGGCAAGTATATAGTCTAGAGCATGTTCAGACCGGATAAACTTAAACCTCCGGATAGAGTTGGTTTAACACAGCCAACCCTTTCCGGAGGTTCTTTAATTGAAAAGCCTGCCGGGTGTATTTTAATCAGGATGAACAGCGGGCTCGACCCGGTTTCTTCCCTTTTGTTTGGCTTCATACAACGCCACGTCCGCCCTTTTGATGATGCTCTCCATGGTATCGTCGTGTTTAAGCTCAGCGACCCCCAGGCTGGCTGTCATGGATTGGACCACGGGAAAGGGATGCGTCTCGATGGCGCAACGTATTTTTTCGGCCATCCTGCGGGCATCCGGCAGGGCGGTCTCCGCGCAGATGACCATAAATTCTTCCCCTCCCCAGCGCCCCAGCAGATCGGTCCGTCGGATGCAGCTTCCCAGAAGCCCGGCCATCTCACAGAGTACCTGATCTCCCGCCTGGTGGCCGTGCGTATCGTTTACCCTTTTGAAATAGTCGATATCCAGCATGATGACGGATAAGGGATTGCCATAACGCCGGGATCTTTGGAACTCGGTCTTCAGGAATTCATCGAGCCGGAGGCGGTTGTAAACTTTAGTCAAACGGTCCGTGGCGGAGAGGATCTCAAGCTCTTTGGATTTGAGCGTCAGGGTGGCATGGGCTTCAGCCAGCCGGTTCTGCGTCTCTTTGAGTTCGGAAATGTCTACTGCGATGGAATATTTGGCGACACGGCCATCCGGCCAACAGATGGCTTTTTCCTGCAGTTGGTACCAGCGGTCGTGTAACTCGTTGAAATGTTCGAAAATAAATGTTTTGCCGTTGGGTTTTCCGTCCTTCGTCACCAGTTCCTTGATCTTGCAGAACAGGCAGGGCTGGTCCAACTCGAAAAAGGCTTTGTAGCAACAAAGACCTGTAGAGTCTCCCTGGCTTTCCTTAAGATGTCTGTTCATATAAACGATTTTATAGGTATCTATTTCGACCACATAAACATCGAAGGGCATAATATCTAAGTGAGTCTCAAAAATGAAACTTTCCAACATGGTTATGCTCCGTATTTCAATACATTGACTTGATGATGCGGTGCGTATGGGAACCATCTGCCCACGGCCAGCCAGGCGTCACCCTGGGTAATGCGGGCACCGGTCTTGAATATCAACTCAATGACTCTGCGCCGTATTTGTCAAAAACCTGTTCAATGTGCTCCTTGAGCTTATCCTTGTTCACCGGCTTCAAGACATAGCCCTTGGCGCCTGCTTCAATGGCTTCGATGACCATTTGCTCCTGACCGTGGGAGGTGATCATGATGAT
>JADFXY010000593.1:0-2288 GCA_015233355.1 Deltaproteobacteria bacterium
CAATTAAACCGGCGGTTAACACATCGCCCGGCCAGGGATAATAATAGGGCGGATAAGCGGGATACCACCAGGGTCCGTAGGCTACCGCTGGATTATAAACCGGTACATAGACTACCTCGGGTGCGGCTTGATGACATCGGCAGTTATGAGTCGGCTTCTTTTCTCAATCACCCCGAGACGGCCGCGGCTGTAACCGCGGAGCGGGCTTTTTTGATCACCCTTGAGGGTGGTTGTCAGGTGCCCATCGGCGGGTTGGCCCGGCTGGACAATGGTCTGGTCCATCTATCTGCATTTATAGCCGACCCGGAAGGTGAACAACTCATCCGTGGAACCGATGCGGCCCCATTGGGGCAGGAAGAACTCTTGGGAGTAAGGCTGGCCCGACACCTGCTGGATCTGGGTGGGCGAGAGATTTTGCGTCGGGTTTACCAGTTCCAGGGATAACTATATAAATAATTGGGGTAGCGGCGCCGGCTCGGTTGTCTGTTACCGCGCTAACCAGTAACACGAACCCCGCCACCCCTAACAAGAGTGATATTATTATGCCCCAGAATAACGGAAAAGTATTTTTGATCGGCGCCGGACCGGGCGATGTCGGGTTGTTCACCCTCAAAGGGGCGGAAGCCCTCGGCCGGGCTGACGTGGTAATATATGATTTTTTGGCCAATCCCAAACTCTTGGCCATGACCCGGCCTGATGCTGAAGTGATTTATGTCGGCAAACAAGGCGGCCAACATACTATGGCCCAGGAACAGATCAACCGGCTCATCGTGGATAAGGCCGCCGCTGGCCTGATGGTGGCCCGGCTCAAAGGGGGTGACCCGTTTATTTTTGGCCGAGGCGGTGAGGAGGCGGAAGAACTAGTGGCCGCCGGTCTGGAATTCGAGGTGATTCCCGGCGTGACTTCGGCCATTTCAGTTCCGGCCTATGCCGGCATTCCTCTGACTCACCGGCGTTACGCCTCCAGTGTGGCCATCATTACCGGGCATGAAGACCCGACTAAAGATCAGACGTCCATAAACTGGGCCGGCCTGGCCACCGGGGTTGATACCCTGGTGTTTCTGATGGGAATGGGGCATTTGGCTGAAATAGCAGCTAAGTTGATCGAAAATGGTCGGACTCCCGGCACTCCCGTCGCCCTGATCCGACGGGGGACATCGCCCAGCCAACAAACCGTGACCGGGACATTATCCGATATCGCGGCCAGGGCCGAGGATGCCGGACTCAAACCGCCGGCCATTATCGGTGTTGGGGAAGTAGTCAAGCTTCGGGAAAGTTTGACCTGGTATGAAAAGCTGCCGTTGTTCGGCCGGCGAATTGTGGTGACCCGGTCGCGGGAACAAGCCAGCTCGTTCGTGGCCGGATTAAATCTGGCTGGGGCGGACTGTATTGAGTTTCCGACCATTTCCATTGGCCCTCCGGATGACTGGGCTCTGGCGGACAAAGCCATCGGCCTGATCGAAAATTATGATTGGATTGTTTTTACCAGCGTTAACGGCGTGTTCAGATTTTTTGACCGATTGGCCGAGCAGGGGCGGGATGTCCGTGATCTTAAAGGCATAAAACTCTGCGCCATCGGGCCGGCTACTGCTGCGGAGCTGACCAAGATGCGGCTCAAGCCGGATGTGGTCCCGCCGGAGTATCGGGCTGAGGCTGTGGTGACGGCCCTTAAATCTTACCCGTTGGCCGGTTCCCGAATATTGATCCCCCGGGCCCTGGAGGCGCGCGAAGTGCTTCCGGAAGAACTTAGCGCCGCGGGGGCTCAGGTTACGGTCGTTCCTGTATATCAGACGGTTAAGCCGTCTCGAGATACATCCGACGAGATGAAGAAACGGCTGTTGGCCGGTGAAGTGGACATGGTTACTTTTACCAGTTCCTCTACAGTGACCAACTTTGTGGACTGCTTCGACCCCCGTGACTGGCCGACCTTGATGACTGGGGTGACCGTGGCGGCTATCGGTCCTATCACGGCCAAGACCGCGGCCAAACATGGCCTGATTGTTCGTATTTCTCCTTTAGATTACACCATCCCCGCCCTCATCAAGGCTATCATAGAACATTATAGCCGTTAGCCATGATTGACTTTTTTGAAGGCGCCTGCTGCTTTTTAGCAGCTATTCGAAGATTACGCAGATTATTTATGGCTCAACTTAGGGGCTCTTGGGTTACCTGAAAAAACCATACATAAAAATAGGAGATTAACCATTTACCCTGCCCCGAACGTCAATACCAGCAACCAGCAACCCAATGTCATTGACTTAAGCCGACGAACAATCGTGCTAACTTTT
>JADFXY010000594.1:0-2270 GCA_015233355.1 Deltaproteobacteria bacterium
GAAAAATACCTTTAACTGCAGGAATATTCAGCATCTTCCGGTAATCAAAGATTTTTTGCCACAGCCGGCCGTCCTTCTTCTTTAAGGCCTCAAAACTGCGGTCAATGATCATGAATACCCCGGAGCAGGCGGGGCAAGTATACCAAAGTTCATCTACGGAAAATTCTGCGCCACAGCCCAGGCAGCGGTAAATCAAATCACCCCCCACCTGGGGTATCAAATGGGGTTGGATGTCCTGTGGAAAGTCTTCGAGTCTCATACTTATCCCTTCAACCATGCTATTATTTTTTAGTTATGTTTACCTGATTTCGACGAATCCCATCATGGAATAATGGCTGCGCCGCAAACCGACAGGATCGTGTTAATGAGCGCCTTCAATTCTGAGCACACTAAAACAGCCGCCGAAAGGTCATTGTCCCGCAATATGCGCCCGGCATCACGTGGTTTAACATAGTGGTTACGGCAACGGCCGGTACGGAAGATTTCCTTGATCCGGGAAGCAGGCGGATTATTGTGATTTACACTCTCCGGATAGCCTTCCGGCGCCGCCTTGTTATGGCCGGCCAGACGCTGAATAGTCTCCCAGTAGGGAATCAACCATGCCTCAAAGTCATATTGGGCCGCATGGGGATGAAATCTTGGCTCATTTCCCACCCACTGGGACATTTTACTCTTGGCCTCTACGGCGTTCACGAAATCGGGCGGTTGGCTGCCAGTATACACATCAGTCAGGGCGATAACATGGTCGGCAGGGCGGGATCGGTTTTCCAACAATCTCCGAACAATACGCCTCAATTTGTCTTGAGTGGGTATTCGACCATCATATGGAAAAGGGTCAAGGTTCGGCATCTCGCCTCGCAGTCGGACCTCCAGGTATTTCCTGAGATACGGTATAAAGGCTTTCTCTGTTTTTCCCTCGACGATTATGGTTATCTTCATGACCGGCCTCTCATCCGGCCCATTCGCCACACTTCATCTAAGCTGTATTCCGCGAGCCATTCCTCAAGATCACATGAATCCGCCCAGACAGCGCCGGCACAACCATCATCCATTATATCCATGATGACGACTTCTTCAGGCTTTAAAAACCTGATCAACCGATCCGAATGTGTGGCCACAATCAGTTGAGTTCGTTGCGAAGCTTCTCGCATAAGCTCGACCAAAATACTCAATAACTCCGGGTGGAGGCTGACCTCCGGCTCATCTATCATGGTGATAGTCGAAAGCCCCGGACTCTGCAGCAGAGCCACGAGCCACAAAAAACGCAACGTGCCCTCTGAGAGTTGGTGCATATACATCGGCTTTTTGAATTGTTTATCCTTCCAGGTCATGGCCAGCATTCCCGCGGCAACGGGGGGAAATTGTAGAGATTCAAAGCCCCCAAAAGCCGACTTTAGGGTATCGATAATCGTATCGTACCGCTCGAAATCGGTTTCCCTTAAATAATAAAGGAACGGAACAAGATCTTGGCCGTCTTCTCCAGGGAGTTCAGCGGGTTTCATCTGCTGCGGCAGCTTCACCGGAGCTCTCTCCCGCACATCTAAGACGTGATACTGGGTGGCTGAGCTTAAAATGCGCCTTAGTTCCTCCGTTTGCCGAAACATCTTGGGAACCTGCGATAATGAGGTCTCCATAGGGTTGTGATCCCAATTCGGCCTGACCAGCTTCCCTTCATCACCCTCATAGTATCTGATGTCGTCATAGATGGAATGAATATACTTAAATGATTCGGGGTATCCCGTTTTCACCTGACTGAGTGTCTCCGATGATACGACATACGACGGCCCCTCGGGGACAACGGTAAAACTATATTTGAAGGGGTTATGGCCCGGCACATCCTTGTCAATCGATAAGGACAGTTCCTGACCCCGATCGAAAGTCAGTATGTCGACCACCCCCCCCCATGGAATTCAACCTGATATTCAGATTACCGGCCGCCGAGGCGGAAAGTAGGGAAAATACGTCCAGAAGAGAAGTCTTGCCGACTCCGTTCGCCCCGATCAAGACCATGAGGGGCCGCATGTCCAGATCAAGATCATATAACCGTCTGAAACCTTTAATCTGGACATGTTTTAGTGCTGACATTTCATACACCCTCTTCCTGCAACGTCAACATTGGCCCGGCATCAACCCTCGGCGTCTTTTATCATTTTCCGGATTTTATTTTTTTCATCTTGGGGCCTCGTGGCTGGCCCGATAGTCTACTTAGCCGGTTTCAACCCCGGCGGTAACATGATCTTTCCCTCGGCAATAGATTCGGGATAGACGAA
>JADFXY010000595.1:0-2152 GCA_015233355.1 Deltaproteobacteria bacterium
TTAAATTCATTTCTAATAAACCCGAACATCAGATTTGGCTTAGCTATTTTTCTGCTGGTGCAGGTACTACTCTCCTTGAGTTACTTGCAGGTTTTGGTGCCTTCGAATCCTACCATGATCTTTCTGAGAAGCAAGAGTCTTCTATCTTCAATGCTAAATTATTTTCTTCTGTGGTGGAACATGCTGCCAATAGAAATCTTTTACTGACCCCTTCCTCCACAGCTGTCGTTACCCTAACTCTTACAGTTCCTATTCCTAAGGTAATTTCTGCTGAAGAGTTCGTAGGCACTTTAGGCATTTATTCTGTATACTCTCTGGAAACGAAAGAGATATCTTCAAATATTCCTCTTCAATGTTTTGTTGCTAACCAGCAAATTAAAACGGGGATGCTTGATTCCTATTCTAAGTTTTCTATGATGAACTTCATTTGGTATGACAGATATACCGCTTCTCAATTTGAATCTTTCACAGTTAATGGAACTCCTGTTGCTTTAGAGTCTGACCTTGATTATTTAGTTACCAATCGGAGTGAATTCGTTATAAGATCCGTTCGAGAGAATCAGGTAAATATTGCTTTGGGTAACGGTTCTCTTGGTTGGTTTTATACAGGAACGAACAATGCTTATATATATAAGTGTTATACCTACTCTGATGACATTGCTGAGAATTTGACCCATGCCCCTCAAATGGTATTTGATTCCATAATCAATTCTTATGTGGTGGATCAATACCCAGGGTATTTTCCTCAGAAAGAGGAAATTCGTGGGGCAGCCTTATATTGGCCCATGGATGGTCGTATCTCTGGGGAACTTGATTATGAGAATTTTGTAGCTAAATACTTTGGGGGTGTTGTTAGAGATGTCTACTCTTTTAACTCTGACCCAAACCAAGAAATCTATATCTTAAAGGAAGATTCTTTTACTTCAGGAAATCTTCATGATATTCAAGAATTGATTGATCGTAGACGGGCTCACGGTATTCAAGTCTTCTATCATGTCCTGGCCTTGTCTAGTGGTCGTACTCTTACTCATGCTTTTACCGTCGACACCCTTCATTACTCTGAATTTTTGGTTCTTGGGCTTCAAGATTATCTTTATTCTAAGTGTTTTAAATTTTCTAGGGAGACTAAAACATTTAATACTGTGAAAATGGCTTCCGAACTTTCTTCTAAGTTTGGGGTTCCCTTCTATCCAGCAGATTCTAATACTTTTACTTTAACGAATATAGAGTTCGTCTCTCAAATTCTTTTTAATCTAAGTAAAGTGTAATCTATGTCTGATGAAGATACTTTAATTCCTTCGATACAGTACATACCTCCTGCGTTAAAGGGTGAACCTCTTTACGTAGAATTTTGTTCTTTGTTAGATGGGATTATGGCTTCCTTTTCTAAGGAGGCTAATTGGTATCCTTTACCGGAAGACCTTATGGTTCTTCTCCCTGGGTATGGGGATGAAAGAGCTGTCTCTTATTATTTTAATGCTTTCATTAAGCCTATCTACGGTACTCGCTTAGTTCAAGATATCCTATTAGATATCTTGGAATATGATGCTGTAGTAAAGGAATGGTTTCAGACAGGAGGGGCTTTTACCCCTTATAAGTTTGTGATTGAGTTTAATGACTTTCCTTCAAACCTTGATTTAGATGCCTATTTAAATCTAGTCTTCAGGTTCAAGAATGAGAGATCCCGTTTAGCTCTTATACACCAGTTAGGAAACCTTTGCAGTTCCCCTTTAATTCTTTCAGGGGATGCACGTTTAGGTTCTGCTGTTCTTGGGGATTACCTTGGCTCAATGTATCGTGGAGTTAAGGTTTGCATTTTTGAAGAACGTAAAATTATTGTAGATGATTATCCTGATATTGCTGATACTCAAGGCTTGTTTAAGGAGCTTGGGAGAACTTTCTTAAAGGTAACTACCTCTCCCTCTCAGATTCTTGGGGAATTTAAGCTTAGTGAGGATCAACCCCCTCAGAAGATTTCTGAGATTGATAGTCATACCACTACCGAGACGTGTGCTCTTCCGATCTTCGTTGTTCCTGGCCAACCGTTCCGCGTGGATCTCCGGCCGGGCAGGATCTACATAGCCCACGTGGATCTCCGGAATCCGTTCAATCCCTTGGGCCTCTAGGCTTAAATGGGTGATCCGCACATCAT
>JADFXY010000596.1:0-2255 GCA_015233355.1 Deltaproteobacteria bacterium
CCTCCTGACCATTCTGCTGACACGTAACCTGCCGTATTTCCCAGGGCGTTGCCCTGGGCTAACCTAGAGCGCCCCGTTGGGGCTTATTCGGAATGGTCTATTTTAAAAAAGTTGGCACGATTGTTCGTCGCTTAAGTCAATGACATTGTAATGTAACCTATAAAAAGTGGATTGGCGTCCGTTTTAGCCGTAAAAGAGCTTGGGGAGAAATAAAGTGACTTGAGGCAGGTAGCTCAACAGGATCAAGATAGCCACCTGGATCAGAAGAAAAGGGAGGATGGATTCGGTGACATAAACGATATCCCGGTTTCGCATGGCCCCGGTAATGAACAGGCTGGTTCCGATTGGCGGGGTGATGTAACTGATCCCCAGATTCAGGGTCATGATCAGCCCAAAGTGAACAATATCAATGTGAAACTTGGCCAACGTCGGCAAGATGATGGGGGTTAAAATGAGCGTGGCCGGGATGGGATCCATAAACATGCCGATGAAAAACAGCAGGGCATTGATGATCAGAAGAAACATCCAGGGCTGGGTGATGGTGGTCGTAACCGCCTGGGCCACCATGTCTGGAATCCGCTGCAGGGTCAGAAAAGACCCGAAGGTGGTGGCTCCGGCCACGATAATCAGCAGAGCGGAGGTGAGCAGAGCCGAGTTGATGGTCACCGGGATGATGTCGCTGAACTTCATGCTCCGGTGAATGAACAATTCCACTACAAAGGCATAAACCGAAGACAACACCGCGGCGTCAATAATCGTCAAAGCCCCGGACAGTATCCCGGCAAAAATAATCACCGGCAACATCAAGGCCCAAATGCCTTCTCGCAGGACCCTTAACAAGTCCTTGGGACCGGGCCAGGGTTTTCTGGTCATCCCCTTGGCCCGGCAACAAAAAAAAGTATAAATGGAAAATGATATGACAATCAATCCGGCGGGGATAAAACCGGTCAAAAATAACTGGGCGATGGAGCAATTGGTCACTGAAGCATAAATGACCATGGTGATGCTGGGCGGCACGATGATGCCCAAAACGGGGGAAGAGGTCATGATGCCCAGGGTGAATTTTTCATCATACCCATTGTCTATCATGGCTGGAATCATGATTCCGCCGATAGCCACCACCGTGGCCACGGTGGAACCCGAGATGAACCCGAACAGACTGCAAGCCAGACATCCGGCCATGGCCAACCCTCCGGGCAGAAAGCCCACCGCCGTCTGGGCGATATTGATCAGCTTGGTGGCGGTGGAGCCCTGGGTCATAATATTCCCGGTCAGGATAAAGAACAGCATGACCAAAAGAGAAGGGTCCTTCAGGCAACCGGCCATGGTATGGGCCATAATAACCGGGTTGACGTCGGTGTATAGAACTAACGATATAAATGAAGTAAAAAAAAGAGCCGCAAATACCGGGAGGCTCCCGACAAGCAAGGCGATCAGAATGGCAAACACCACGAAAATGTTTACGTCCATACCCCAGGCATCCTTTTACCGGCTGGGAACCCCGTCCTGGCCGGCGACACATTGAATTCCACCCTCGCCAAGTTGTCTCTAATCCACTTCATTATCAAAGCACCGGGTTCTGACCTCAAAAAGGTCTTTGGCGATATTCTGAACCGTCCGGATAAACATCATTATCCCGGTGACCGGAATGACGGCATAGAGATAGCTGTAGGGCAGGTCCAACGATAACAGCCTTATTTTGACTTCCGACTGGAACATGGTGAATTTCCAACCCAAATATGTTATGATCAGGCAGTAGGCGATCAATCCTATGTAATGAAGAACATTCAGGGTCGGGGCCGCAGCCGGATAGATCTGGGAGATCGGATCGATTTTAATCATGGATCGGCCGCGGATGGTCGCGCTGCAGCCCATGAACACGATGTAGGTGATACATACCTTAGAGAATTCTCCCCACCAGACCAGGGGAACGCCGAACACCTGTTGCGAGATGGTATTGATCAGGGACACCAGCAGACACGACAGGGTCAGCAGGCCGATACTGAAGTCTTCCACAAAAGTTAAAATTCGGTCGATCACGGCAAACCTCGTGACCTGACAGGCGTCTGATGCGGCGGCCATCACAAGACACTAATAGTTTAATATGACACTAATTTTTTGATCTCTTCCAGGTAGTCTCGGCCGACCAGGGGGCCCCACTTGTCTAACACCGGTTGGGTCAAATCGCGCATCTTTTGCCGCTCCGACGCGGCCAACTCGACTACTTCCACGCCGCCGGCTTTCATTTTATTTAA
>JADFXY010000597.1:0-2114 GCA_015233355.1 Deltaproteobacteria bacterium
TAACAGAGGGGAGGGTTCTTTTTGAACCAAAAATAAGGTTAGTGAGGGATTCACTACCATTTATAGTAGAATCCATCCATTCTATCTCTCTATAATTTGAGGGATTAGAAGGTACAAATGTCCAATCAGGGGAGTCAGTACCTTGACTCAATTTCTGCTTAATATCAACCATCCTAAATTTCCCATCACAGGTAATACCGATGGAAGGGAAAGAATCCTTAATGTTAGCATGAGACGTGTGCTCTTCCGATCTTCATGCTAACATTACACTCTTTCCCTTCCTTATATTGGTAATTGTCAACCTCGAATCCTATATAAACAAATATCGGAAGAGCACACGTCAATCTGTGTTTATCTAGGATTCGAGGTTGACAATTACCAATATAAGGAAGGGCATTCAATAGACCTACAATACGTATATTGTAAAAATCAACATTCTTTTGGATAGTCTTAGTAATGATTCTCATTTGAGTTCCAAAAGTATCAGAACTCCCGGAACCATCCCTAAAGGCTATCGTTATGGGGTTACCCTCATTGATTAAGGAAATAAGCTCTTGATATTTAGTACGAAACACCAACTCAAAACGAGGAAGCATATTTCCAGCTTGCTCAATGATAACACACTTACCAAAATCGTTGTGACCTAGATAGTCTTTTAAAGCTGCACCAGCAATGTCTACAGCAAAGGAAAGTTGACCTGAAATACCAAACATTATTTTGTAAGTCCTTGTTTGGTAATCAGAGTCATGAAGACTACATCTAAATCTTTCAATGCAAAATAATTAATACGTAAAGTAGCCTTAAGCTGAGACACATGAGTTAAACTGTTATAATACATAAGAAGCCACCAATACTGATAAGATTGGTATAGAAAAAAGGAAAGATTATCAGGACGGCCAGCATACTCAGCTACATACATAATACCTGAGGCTGGTATTTTCATTATCTGTTTCAAAAAATAAGAATTATAAACATCGGGAAGATTTTCTTTCCACTCCATAAATCTAGCTGGAACATACTTAGTAGTATAAGGGGTAGAGGAGTCATCTATGTAAAACATAATTACCCCAGAATGAACCAGTTATTTACTTCTTGGGCAGTAGGAACACAGTAAGTACGTAAATCAATTTTTGCTTGGAAACACATAGGAGATTGCTTCCCATTATTATATAATAATGTAAAAGAAGGGGAAAGAGAGATACCTTTAACTAAAAATCCATAAGCAGTAAACCACTCACCTATTTGAATGTTAATTGTTCCGTTAGGAGCAGCATTTGAATTAAACCCTGAACCATCCTTCATAACCTTGGATTCATCAGGACCTCCAGGATTAAGAATTACATTATTCTTACCGTCAGAATCACTAGTAACCCCAAAAGAATACCCAAGGGGAGCTGTGTATAAAGTCTGAGCAACCAAACCGCTTGGCATCACCGAATTAATTAACTGAGTTAACTTGGCTTTTAAACTAGTACCTCCAAAAGCATCAGTACCCCCAGAAGAATAGTTTAAACCAGTATCCAAAAACAAAAGATCTAAACTAAAGGAGACAGGGTCACATCCTGTCCAAACAGCTATTGTTTGAGGACGAGATATTTTAGATAGCTGAGGGACACTCCCCCCTGAAGCAGCACCTAAAATAGAAGAAGATATCGCAACACTTTGTAAGGCATTTTTAACATAGCCTAATTGCTTTCCTAACATTCCCCCAAGTAATTCATCTATGGAGGAAAATCCTGAACCAAAAGAAAAAGTAGGTACGCTTGTGATTAAACCGGAAAAACCCCCGCTAGAATTAGAATTAAAAACAAGTCTAGCTTTTAAGGAACTTTTGGTATCATCACTCTCAAACAGATTAAGAATATCAAAAGTACCATAATCTGGATTACCAGAGGAACTACGATTATCAGGGTTTGGGGTAGACCCAAAAATACCCATCCTAAGCTCACCCATTATAAACCACCTGTATTATTCCAAACATGAAGACTCGCAAGCATCCTATATTCATATAGCTGCACCTGTCTTAAATCTGCACCAGACCATTGATTATTACTACCGCCACCTGGAGAATTCAAGGAGCCCGCTAAAATACCAGTAGAGGAAGCAACTGCTTT
>JADFXY010000598.1:0-2250 GCA_015233355.1 Deltaproteobacteria bacterium
GATGAGGGATGTGGGGATTAAGCTCTCACCTATTCACGCCACCCTGTTCATGGCTGGAATATATGAGGACACTGGAAACTTGACCTTCCCATCCACGACCTCCAAAGATGCCACGGCGGTAGGATATCTGCTGGAGCAGAAAGCGGACTTAAGCGTTATCAGACGATTCCTCCGGCCCACGTATGGTCCCCGGCATAAAGACGTGTTATTCGAAATGCTCAAGAGTGCTAAGCGATTAAGTCTCAACGGATTCCATATCAGCTTGAACCGGATAACTGTCGAGGGACATACCCCGGGCCTGTCGATGGTGGTGGATATGTTCCGGGATATAATGAACGTGGACGCTGCGTTCGGCATTTTTACCGAGAAGAAGAGAGACCGGACTATGGTTATCGGTCGCAGCGCGGTGGATGGACTTAACATCGGCTTCATCATGCGCAGCATGGGCGGCGGGGGGCATCCCCGAGCCGGTTCGGCCATGTTGAAGTTCGTCAACCCCGTGGCCTTGGAGGAATGGATTATCGAACTGGTTAATGGGACGCAACAATCTTCCGTGCAGTTAAGTGATCTCATGTCATTCCCCGTGTTCACCGTGGCGCCGGATACCCCCATCAGCCAGGTGGCGGCTTTGTTAATGGAAAAAGGCTGTACCGGCCTTCCGGTAGTAGAGAATGACAAGGTTTTGGGGGTTGTTTCACGCCGCGACCTGACCCGGGTGAACAGGTTCTCCAAACCCACTACCCCGGTGAAAGCCTTTATGTCCTCTAAAGTAATTCAAATCAGCCCCCGCGCCGGAGTCAACGAAGCTGCCCGGTTGATGGTCAAACACGACATTGGACGACTGCCCATCATCGAAGATGAACACCTTATCGGGATCATCACCCGGTCCGACGTGATGCGTTACCTCTATGACTTGATCCCGGACTAACGGGTTGCGGGTTACGGGTTGCGTGTCAATGTCATTAACTTAAGCTGGGCGCAAGTCAATGCCGAGGTCTCATCGTGAATAAAGAGTCGAGAAGTAACGCTCCGCAATTCATGAGACGATGTACCAAATTTGGAGCGTTGGCAATTTTCTCAGAATGGGAACTCCATAGACAGCCGTTGACACAAGCCACGGAAGGATTAGGGAATCGATCCAACTGCGAAATAGTTGAACCATAGGCCACCAGGAGATTGCTCATGACCAGGAACCGGACCAGGGAATATAAGAATCCCCGCCAGGCTTCCTCCCCCTGGCCGCGAGTGTTTTCGATGGCCCGGACCACCCGCTGGATCATCCAACTGGGTGTAGATGCTCCGGCGGAAACCCCGATGGTATTAAACTGGGCCAGGGCCTGGTAGTCGAGTTCCATATCCGTTTCCACATGAAATGTCGGCCGGCCGGCTTCTCGGGATATCTTGGCCAGACGTTGGGTGTTTCCACTGTCAAATCCACCAACGATAACCATGGCTTCCACTTCTTGGGAGATGTTTCTGACCTCGTCTTGCCGCCGATGGGTGGCATCGCAAATGGTGTTGAAAACTTTGAGAGTTAGATCGCAAGATCGCAGATACTGATTTATATTTTCAAACACCGCTTTATCTTGAGTGGTTTGGGCCACGAAGAGAACCTTTTGGCCGGCTTGAAATTGAGGGATTTCGTCAATCCCTTTGACCACTATGCCCCGGCCATGGGAATAACTCATCAGGCCGATCACCTCGGGATGGTCGTCATCTCCTAAGATCACGGGAAGGTAACCTTTTTGGGCGTAGTTATCAATCAAGGCCTGAACTTTGAGGACCTTAGGACAGGTCGCGTCGATTATCTCCTGTCCGGAGCCGACCAGCTTTTCCCGAGATTCCACCGGGATCCCGTGAGCCCGGATAACCACCACATGACCACTGGTGTCGGGTGCTTCATTGGTCACATGGACATCCCTCTTGCGCAAGATGTCCAGCACTTGGGGGTTGTGGATGAGTGGTCCATGGGTAAATATCTTTCGCTTTTCAGTTCGCACGGCACCCAGGACCAGGTCCATCGCCCGGCGGACGCCCATGCAAAAACCGGCGGTTTTGGCAAGTTTCACCTTCATAGTCAAATATCTCGTCGATCTGGGGTTAAGGAGTTACGGGTTGCGGGTCAATGTCATTAACTTAAGGTCAAGCGGGCTCATCTGTTGGTGGAAGACAAAAAAAGTTGCGAGCCCACTTGACCGTTAGTTGTACAAAACAATTTTCTTATTTCTTGGCACACTTTTCTATTGAAAA
>JADFXY010000599.1:0-2239 GCA_015233355.1 Deltaproteobacteria bacterium
TCTTACCCCTTGAGCCATTGCAACGGTCTATGGAAAGGACGCTCATGAAAAAATACTTACCGCTGATCTTACTTATTTTATTGATTATATTCCCCCTAATAGGGCGGGATGATTACCATCGGCATTTGATGATCCTGGTCCTGATGTGGGTGGTCATCGGCACGGGGTGGAACATCATCGCCGGATGCACCGGTCAGGTCTCCTTTGGAACCAGCGCTTTTTTCGGGATAGGCGCCTACACGGCCGGGCTGTTTTCTTTCAAGTTAGGGCTGTCGCCCTGGTGGGGACTGGCTGTCAGCGGCCTGGTGTGTATGGCCCTGGCCTTCCCCTTCGGCTGGATCAGTTTTCGATTGCGGGGGCCCTATTTTGCCCTGGTCACGCTGGCTTTGGGTGAGATCTTACGGCATATCGCCACGATTTGGGAATCCCTGACCGGCGGCATGGTGGGCATCCTGATCGTCCAGACCTACGTGTCAAAGGTGCCTTACTATTACATTGCCCTGGCCTTGGCAGTCATCTCCGTGGCCGGAGTCAAGGTGATCATGGGCACCAAGTGGGGTTATTATTTCTTATCCATCCGAGAAGATCAAGACGCGGCCGAAAGCCTCGGCATCAACACCCAGTTCTATAAGATGCTGTCTTTAAACATTTCCGCCTTCATCACCGGGATGGTCGGGGCCTTATATATGGTCTACATGGGTTTCATCGACCCGAAGGTGGTCTTTTCGCTCCACGACATTTCCATCATGGCCATCCTGGTCGGAATTGTCGGCGGGGTCGGGACCATTTACGGACCGGTCGTCGGGGCCTTCATCATGGTCGGGCTGCAGGAATTTTTCCGGACCGGCTTTTTTGGTCTGTTCAAATGGCTGGGGGCCATCACCGATGCCCAGGCGGTCAAGGTGGCCGCCAAATATGTTAGTGAAGCTCACGTGTTAGGGTTCGGGATATTGGTCGTGTTGGTCATCCTCTACCTGCCCAACGGGATCGTGGGAGACTGGGGCAAAATTATCGGGGCGTTCATCCCGCGGCGCAAAAAGGAGGTTCAAGGGTGAGCTTTCTGGAAGCCAAAAATTTAACCAAGCACTTCGGCGGCCTGACTGCGGTTGGGAATGTCAGTCTTAAAGTTGAACAAGGAGAAATATTTGGTTTGATCGGTCCCAACGGGGCGGGTAAGACCACTTTGTTCAACCTGATCAGCAGCTTTCACATCCCGACCAGCGGACGGGTTTTCTTCAAAGGCCGAAACATCACCGGGATAAAAACCCATAAGATCTGCAAGCTGGGCATTTGCCGGACCTTCCAGGTAGTCAGGCCGTTGCGCCGGATGACCGTGCTGGACAATGTCATCGCGGCCGCCTTTTCCCGGACCAACTCCAAGGCCCGGGCCTATGACCTAGCCATGGAAACGTTGGAGTTCTGCGGCCTGCTGCACCGTAAAGACGCCCTGGCCGGGGGGTTGCCCATTGGTGAGCGGAAGCGGTTGGAGATCACCCGGGCCATGGCCACCAGGCCGGAACTGTTGCTGCTGGACGAGACAGCGGCCGGCCTAAATCCGACTGAGTCTGAACTGGCCATTAAGCTGATTCTGAAGATCCGCGACCGGGGAGTGACGATTATAATTGTGGAACACAACATGAAGATCATCATGACCATTTCCGACCGCATTCACGCCATCAGTTTCGGCCAGAGCATAGCCGAAGGAACGCCTCAGGAGGTGTCCTGCAATCCGGCGGTAATTGAGGCTTACCTGGGGGAAGAATATGATCAATGCCTCACCTGAGGCCTGCTTGGGGGAAGAATATGCTCAAGGTTGATGGAATCGACGTCTTTTACGGAGACCTCCAGGTCTTGTGGAACGTGTCCCTGGAAGTGCGGGAAAATGAAATTTTGGTCTTGGTCGGGGCTAATGGGGCCGGAAAATCAACGACCATCAAAACTATTTCTTCGTTGTTGCACCCGGATAAAGGTCAGATTACTTTTAACGGCCATCGCCTTGATCAAGAGCCGGCCCATAAGATCATCGAACACGGGATCGTCCACGTCCCGGAAGGGCGCAGGTTATTCACTCAGATGAGTGTGGAAGAAAACCTGATCATGGGGTCGCTCCATGGAGAGGCCAAACCCAAGCGGTTCCAGACCATGGACTATGTCTATGATCTTTTCCCCCGGCTTAAGGAACGCCGAAAACAACTTGGAGGGACCCTATCGGGTGGCGAGCAACAGATGTTGGCCATCG
>JADFXY010000059.1:0-15002 GCA_015233355.1 Deltaproteobacteria bacterium
GCCTCGACATCGGCCCGGCCGTCGCTCCGCTCGGCCCGGACGTGGGCCAGCTCCGGGAGCGAATGGCGCAAGCCGTTAGGGAAAAGGCTGAGCAAATCAGGCGAGAGCAGGAACAGGCATTGAGAAATCCCACAACAAAAAGAAATCAGGGCCGCCCGATGAGGTGGCCGAAGAAAATATCCTAAGCGCAATTGATTGACGGGCCGACAAAATTTATCAGACCAGTAATCACTCTCCGGCTCTCTTGTAACGGCTGGAGAGGAGACTGACCGCAGACACCCAAATTCGGGCGCTCTGCGGTTTTATTTTGAGTTGAGGCTCCTTCCTTGGGCCACAATATCCCATTAAAAATACCGGGCCGAATATCAGCCGGACCTTCTTCATTCTCCATAATATTTTTTTTAATTTTAGGTAGCCTTGGGCGCAATATGACGTTATAGTTGGTTTCCAATTATAGATGAAATGAAAACCAAGGCTCAAAAACAGGTTAATCGAAGGATGACACTGACTGAGGAAAGATTTCAGCCTTGGGCCGGTCTTGATGAATGAGGTCAATTAAAATGGATGCTCAATATTTCTCCCGATTTCGTTTGGGCCTGCTGCTGTTGGTGGGGTTGGTGTTAAGCCTTTACTTCGTCGCCACCGCCTGGAACGTTTGGACCGACTATGAACTGACCATGGCGGCAGCCGAAAGATCGGCTCAAAGCATGACCAGCGCCATCGATGAGCACGCGGCCCGGACCTTTGGCGAAGCTGATCGGGCCATCCTCAGCGTGATCGAGGCCATCCGGGTGAAAGGTGGGCTAACGGCATTTAAGGAACAGGAACTGCATAATCTTCTTAAATCCAAGATTCAATTTTCGCCGCAAATCAAGTCTCTCTACGTGATGAACCGGCAAGGAGACATGGTTGCTCACTCTAGTGAATATCCGGCCCCGCGTGTTTCCGCCGCCGACCGAGACTATTTCCTCTATCACCGGCAAAACCGCTCTTCGGACCTGTTCATCAGCCGGCCATTTCAAAATAGAAGCAACAACAAATGGCGGATCGGACTGTCGCGAAGATTAGAAGAGGTCAACGGAGACTTAGAAGGAGTTGTGGCCCTGGCCCTTGATCCGGAATATTTCGACAAGTTCTACCGTTCCCTTGATGTCGGGACCATGGGAAGGGTCGCCTTAGTCAGACAAGACGGGGCCACCTTGATATTTTATCCTTTCATGGAAAAGGCCATGACTTTTAGCTATGCCGACAAATTACTTTTCAAGAAACAACTGCCCCAGGCTGCATCCGGTATCTTTCACGCCCCCAAAGGTGGTATCGACACGACCA
Source organism: Deltaproteobacteria bacterium (assembly GCA_015233355.1). Taxonomy (GTDB): domain Bacteria; phylum Desulfobacterota; class JADFXK01; order JADFXK01; family JADFXK01; genus JADFXK01. The sequence goes on from JADFXY010000059.1 coordinate 1,330, forward strand.
GCCGCCTGATCTCCTACCGGACAGTTTCATCGTATCCACTTGTGGCGGTTGCCTCCATATCCATAGATGAGGTCATATCACCCTGGCATGGACGCGTCCTAAAACAAAGCGCCGGGGCCTTAATCTTGGTTCTTTTGGCCGCATGGCTTGCCCTGCTCTCCCTTCGCCGGTTAAAAGAACTGGAAAAAGCCACCATCCGAATTTCCTCTCAAGAACAGACCCTCCGCCTGACTCACGATGACCTGTTGGCTCATCAACGTTTGTTCGAAGACGCCATTGAGAGCCTGGAGAACGGCTTCGCCATCTGGGACAGCGACGACCGGTTGGCCATTTGCAACCAGCGACTTATAGATACCTATCCCTCTCTGAAAAAGCTACCGGAGCTAAAAGGTGTCAGCTTTCAGACAATTGTCAAGGAATGCCTGGTTAAGCATATCAGAGATCCACAGATTACGACCGACCTGGAGACCTGGCTGACCAAACGGATCGAGACCCACCTGAATCCCGGCAAACATTTTATAGAACAAAAGCTCAATGACGGCCGCTGGATGATGATTTGCGAACAAACCACCCGGGATGGCGGCATTGTCGGTATCTATATCGATATCACTGACCGAAAGCAGGCCGAAGAGGAGATATGGAACGCTAAAAGGGCGGCCGAACTGGCCAACCAGGCCAAGAGTGATTTTCTGGCCAATATGAGTCACGAGATTCGGACCCCCATGAACGCCATCGTCGGCTTAAGCCACCTGGCGCTAAAGACAAATTTGAGCCCCAAGCAATTAGATTACCTTAATAAAATACATTCTTCGGCCTATGCCCTGCTTGGTCTGATCAATGATATCCTGGATCTTTCCAAAATTGAGGCCGGAAAGTTGGAAATTGAGACTATTGGTTTCCAATTCGACGAAGTGATCGATAATATGTCGAATATGATGTCGTTAAAGGCTGAAGAAAAAGGATTGAACCTGAGCTTCAGGACCAGCCCTGATGTTCCCCAATCTCTCATCGGCGATCCGCTCCGCCTGGGGCAGGTCCTGATCAACTTGATCGGCAACGCGGTTAAGTTTACCCAAACCGGAGCCGTCATTGTTTCGACCACCCTGGCCGCCCGGAACGAAGACCGGGTCATCCTGAAGTTTTCGGTTCAAGACTCGGGAATAGGACTTACCGATGAGCAAATGTTGACTTTGTTCAAGCAGTTTAGTCAAGCTGACGGATCTATGACCAGGAAGTATGGAGGGACCGGTCTGGGCCTGGTCATCAGCAAGAAATTAGTGGAACTGATGGGCGGTGAAGTTTTTGTGGATAGCCGGCCGAATGAAGGCAGCACGTTCTCCTTTACCGTGAACTTGGGAACAGCCAAACCCGGATTGGCCCACTCCTTTCCCAACCTGGTTGATCTGCTGGGATTACGGGTGTTGGTGGTGGATGACAGCGAGACATCCCGGGAGATACTTGAACAGAGTTTAAAGGCCATGTCCTTTGAGGTCATCTCCGTCGACTCAGGATGGGCGGCCCTCATCGAACTGGAAAGAGCGGCTGATGATGGTGAGAAAGCGTATGATCTGGTCATCTTAGATTGGAAGATGCCGGGGCTGGACGGCATTGAGACAGCCCGAAGAATCAAGAACAACTCCCGGTTGCCCAGGACCCCGGTGATCATCATGGTCACGGCCTACGACCGGGAAGAAGTGATCCGTCAGGTCGAAGCGCTGGGCTTAGATGGTTTATTGGAGAAACCGGTCAGCGGTTCGATCCTATTTGATTCGATTATGGGCGTTTTCGCCCGCCGGACCTCCGACTCGCCCGAAGGCGGACTATTATCGCCGGTTCAAGAAAATATCCCTGAATCGGTTAAAGGGGCCCGGATATTATTGGTGGAGGATAATGAAATTAACCAGCAGGTGGCTACCGAGATATTGGAAGGGACAGGATTTGTGGTGTCGGTGGCCGCCAACGGCCGAGAGGCTCTGGAGATGGTGGCCGCCGGATCAGCCGGTCTATTCAATGCCGTCCTGATGGACCTGCAGATGCCGGAGATGGATGGTTATACCGCCACATCCATGATCAGGCATGACCTGAACCAGCCTGACCTGCCCATCATCGCCATGACGGCCCATGCCCTGCACTCCGAACGGCAGAAATGCCTGGATGCCGGGATGAACGACCACGTGGCCAAACCCGTGGATCCGGCCAACCTTATCTCCACCCTGGTCAAGTGGCTCAAACCGGGCCAAGCGCGGCCCGGCCGCTCCGACGATCATCCGGCCTCCTCCCGCGCCCAGTGGTCCGCTGCCTTGCCTGATACTCTTCCCGGCCTCGACATTTCATCAGCCTTGAAGCGATTAGGGGGCAACCGGCGCTTGCTCAATAAACTCTTGAGGGAGTTCCATCATGATTGTCTAGAAATGATTGACCGCATTAACCAGGCCATGGTTACCGGAGATGAAGAAACCGCCCGGCGGACGGCCCATACACTTAAAGGAATGGCCGGTAATCTTTCGGCTAAAGACCTGTTTGATGCCGCTCAGGCCTTGGAGTCGGCCATTCGGCAAAGAAAAAAGACCCAGTACGATGTCCTGGTCGCAAATCTGAGCAGGACGATAAGACCGTTGCTTCAAGCCCTGTTACTTTTCTTTCGGAAACACGGGGATCAGCAATTGGAAAAGACCGGGGCTGCGGTAAGTGCTTCCCCCTTAGACCTCGTTCGTCTGGCCCCGATGCTGGTGGAGTTTGATCGGCTACTGAAAAAAAATAATATGGCGGCCCGGAAGCAGCTCGAGCTGATCAAGGAACAAATGGCTGGAGGAGAGTACTCGGAGCTATTGCAGGACATTGAAGACTCCATGTCCCGGCTGGACTTTAAAGGCGCCGTACAACCCCTGGCCTCCATAGCCCAGGCGCTTAAGGTGAACTTGTCTTAGACTCTTACCGTAACTAGTCAGGGTAACACCTTAATACTGTTTTATTAAGGCACGGTCTGGCCATCTTCCGATGTGATAAGATTCCTCACATTCGCTCGGAATGACAAAGTGGAAAGCATTTGCTCCGGAATTACAAATTTACATCGTTATTCCGTGTGGTCCACTTCTCCGTCATTTCGAGCGAAGCGAGAAATCTTAACGTCATTGCCATAATTAAACGCTATCGCGGTGAAACCTCCGGGCCGGCGCCGGTCTCCTCAATTTCCATCAAGGAACTCGACCGCCCGGAGGTCACGTTTACAGTTTCTCGATCCTGACTGCGCAGGCTTTGTACTCGGCTGTCCAACTGATGGGATCGAACACGGGATTGGTCAACCAATTGGCGCAGGTCTCCCGGAAATGGAAGGCCATCCAGACCAGACCCGGCGGGACCTGATCGGTCACCCTGGCTTTCAGCGTCACCGTCCCTCGGCGAGAACTCAACCGAATAACCTCTCCTGGTTCAATCCCCATTTTCTGTGCATCCTTCGGCGAAATATCCGCCGTCTCCTCTCCCAATAGATCGTTCAGGCCCCGGCACCGGCCGGTTTGGGTTCTGGTATGATAATGGTACAACCGGCGATCCGTACTCAAAGTGAAAGGATACTCGGCGTCCGGCACTTCGGCCGGCGGAGTCCAGTCAACGGGCATGAACCGGCCCTGACCGCAAGTGAAGCATCCGTCTTTGTGAAGGGTGCAGGTACCGGGGTGGTCAAGTGTGGGTACCGGCCATTGCAGTCCGTCTCCATCCAACCGGGCATATTTGACGCCACACAGTTGGGGAGCCTCTACCGATACCTCATTATCCCAGATTTCCTGGGCGCTGTTCGATGCCCAAGACTGACCACCAATCCGGCGGGCCAGTTCTTTAAAGATCCACCAATTGGGCTTTGCCTGGCCCGGCGGGGAGCTGGCCGTCCGGACTCGATTGACCCGGCGTTCACTGTTGGTGAAGGTCCCGTCATTCTCGCTCCAGGCCGCGGCCGGGAAAACAACGTCGGCAAAACGCGTCGTCTCCGTTGGAAAAATATCGTTGCAGACAAGGAATTCAGCCGACTCCAGGCAATGTTCCACGTGTCTAATGTCTGGCTCGGTATTGGCCAGGTTTTCACCAAAAACGTAAAAAGCCTTAATCTTGCCGGTGACCAGGCCGTCCATCATATGGGGCATCATCAAGCCCGGTTTATCGGATAGCTTGGTCCCCCAGAGCTTCTCAAATTTAGCCTGGGCCTGCGGGTCGCCGACCTTCTGATACCCTGGATAAACATTGGGCAGGGCGCCCATATCGCAAGCCCCTTGAACGTTGTTCTGGCCCCGGAGAGGATTGACCCCGCCGCACTCAAATCCCACGTTACCCAACATCATCTGTAAGTTGGCACAGGAAAGGACGTTATTCACGCCGCAAGTGTGCTCGGTGATGCCCAAGGTATACATGAGCATGGCCGGCTTAACCGCGGCCAGACGTCGGGCCACCTTATAAATTAAGTCCGCGTCCAGGCCGCATATTTCGGCCGCCCGTTCGGGAGGATATTGCATCACTTTTTCTTTGATTACGTCAAAACCGGTGCAACAACTACCGACATACTTCTTATCGTATAGATCTTCTTTGATCAAAACGTGCATTAACCCGTTAATGAAAGCAATGTCGCTTCCAACTTTTAACGGCACGTGAGTAGAGGCGAACGCAACCAGATCCGTCCGACGGGGATCCACTACGATCATTTCCGCCCCTTTATTCACCGCATTCTTAACAAAGGTAGCAGCCACCGGATGTGCTTCGGTCATATTGGACCCGATGACCAGAATCATTTTAGCTTTGTCAAAGTCGGCAAAAGAATTTGTCATAGCCCCGGAACCAAATGATGTCGCCAGACCAGCGACGGTGGGGGCGTGTCAGGTCCGGGCGCAATGATCGATATTGTTGGTCCCGATCACTGCGCGGAATAATTTTTGCATATTATAAGAATCTTCGTTAATACTGCGGGCGCAACTTACGCCGGCGATGGCGTCCGGACCATGGGTGGCGATGATGTCCTTAAACTTATCGGCCACCAGATCCAAGGCCTCGTCCCAGGAGGCTGAACGAAATTCACCGTTTTCTTTAATCAACGGCGTTTTGAGCCGTTCTTCGGAGTAAATGAAGTCATACCCGAACCGGCCTTTGACGCAAAGTCGGCCGCGATTCGGCTGAGCCTCTTCCACCCCGGTCACCTTGACGATCTTCCCATCTTTGACGTGCAGCCATTGCTGACATCCCACTCCGCAATAGGGACAGGTGGTGCGAACCTTTTCCAGTTCCCAAGGCCGTCCCAAGCCTTTCGCTTTCTTCTCCGTCAGCGCTCCGACCGGGCAGGCCTGGACGCACTCACCGCAATGGGTGCAATGGTCGTAGTCGGCGACGGGAAACCATCCGGTGGGCATAGGTTTATCTTCACGCCTCCCATATGGGTAGGGAATGGCCTTGTTGACCTGGACTTCATTGCACGCGGCCACGCACCGCCCACACATAACGCACTTGTTAAAATCACGGACTATCATGGGGTGCTGGTCGTCTACCGGGCGGGGCTCCATGGCTCTGGGAAAAGCCAATTCCTTGATCCCATGTTCATACACCAGCCGCTGGAGTGTGCAATCACCGTTGGCTTCGCAATACAGGCAGTTGTGGTCACCATCGGCCACGAGAAGTTCAAGGAGCATCTTGCGCTCCTGAACGACCTTACTGCTGTGGGTTTCCACCACCATGCCGTCGACTGCAGGCGTGGCGCAGGCCGGGAGCAACCTGTCCGCCCCTTCCACCTCCACCACGCAGATGCGGCATACTCCCTTATGATCGGCGGCTTGAAGATAACACAGGGTGGGGATGTCCACCCCATGCGCTCGAGCCGCCTCCAGGATACTTTGTCCCGGCTCGAAAGAAATGTTCTTTCCGTTCAATGTCAATGTGTCCATCAAGCGACCTCCAGATGCCGCGGTTCCGAAGCGGCGGAAGCAATAGGGTAACGGTGCAAATGACGGGTGGGCTTTCCTCCGTTAAAACGCAGAGCCTCTGAGCCGGTATCCATCGGATCCTTAGGAAAGAATGGAATTCATGGCCGCGGCCAGACGGAGAAAGGCCGCTTTCAGACATTTGAGTCCCTGGGCTGGGTGATTTAACCCGATAAAACACGGCTCCATAAACCGCCCTGAGGATGGTCGGTCCAACAGAAAGACAAATATAAAATTTCGCGGCAAAAATCAAGAGGTATTATGTCATTTTTGACATAACTTAGTCTGTCGAACTCGGGTCGCGGGGACGGCTTTGCTTAAAGTGAAGCAGGAAGAGGGATACAAGAAGTAACATCTGGCAGGAAGTATAGTAATAGCCGCAGGTTAATTGGACGAGCTGAAGCTCTGGACGGGGATGATATTAAACAACATGTTAATTGATGCGAGCTCAAATCTTCAGGAGGGTGTTTTACTGATCAGGATGGCGTTTTACTGATTGTGATCCTCCCCCTATTAAAGGGGGAAGATATATCACAATGGTATTTTTACATAGTTATAATTCAAGCATGTAACCCCGGTTGGGATTGCTTTTCTATCTTTACAGCACACACCTTGTATTCCGGGATCTTGGCCACCGGATCCAGGGCCGCAATGGTCAAGTTATTGGCCGAGGCATCCGCATAATGAAACGGGATGAATACCACACCTTCCCGGACACTCTCGCTAATCGCGATCTGTACCTCGATACTTCCTCGCCGGCTGGAGACGTGGACGAATTCGCCATTAGCGACCTGCATCCTGGCCGAATCGGCGGGATTCATTTCCATCTTGGCCACGGGAGCCATATCGTTGACACCCGCGCACCGGCCGGTCATCGTCCGCGTATGGTACTGATACAGCACCCGTCCCGTCGTCAGGATCATGGGGTAGGCTTCGTCGGTCGGCTCGAACGGCTCCTGGTGTTCTATCGGGGAGAACAACCCTTTCCCCCTGGAGAACTGGCCCACGTGCAAAATGGGGGTTCCGGGATGACCGGCGTTGGGACAGGGCCATTGCAGCGTTTCATTTTCAAGCCGATCATAGGTAATGCCCCCGTAGCTTGGGGTCACGGCGGCAATTTCCTCGAAAATAGCCCGGGGGCTCTCATATTGCCAGTTAAGGCCCATACGATTGGCCAGCGCGGTGAGGATCTGCCAGTCGGCCAGGGCCTGACCGGGCGACTCCACGGCCTTTCTCACCCGTTGCACCCGTCGCTCCGTATTGCTGAAGGTGCCGTCCTTTTCCGCAAAGCAGGCCGCGGGCAACACAACGTCGGCCAGGGCCGCGGTTTCGGTGAGAAAGATGTCCTGCACGACCAGGAAATCGAGATTTTTGAGAGCAGCCAGCACGTGATGGGTGTCTGCGTCGGAAATGACAGGATTTTCGCCCATGATAAAGACGCCCTTAATCCTGCCGTCGGCGGCTGCCGCCATGGCCTCGGTAAGAGTCATCCCCACCTTGACGTCCAGTGGCGCCTTCCACAAAGCCTCGAACTTCGTACGGACGGTTTCATTGATCACCGGCTGGTAGCCGGGAAGGACATTAGGCAGCCCGCCCATGTCGCAGGCCCCCTGAACGTTGTTCTGCCCGCGCAGGGGATTAACCCCCGTGGACGGCCTTCCGAAGTTGCCCGTGAGCATGGCCAGGTTGGCCAGAGACTTCACATTGTCGGTACCATGGGTGTGCTGGGTGATTCCCATGGTATATAGGATCATGGCCTTACCGGCCTGACCGTAAAGGCGGGCGGCCTTGATGAGGTCTCCAGCCGGAATCCCCGTGATTTTTTCCACTCTTTCGGGCGTGTAGGTCTCCACCACCTTTCGCATTTCCTCAAAATTCTCGCAGCGCTCGGCAATGAAGGCTGTATTGGCCAGATTCTCCTTGATGATCGTGTGCATCAACCCATTAATCAGGGCAATATCGGTGCCCGGCCGTTGACGCAGCCAAATGGTGGATTGGTCCACCAGCGGGATGCGCCGGGGATCGATAACGATCAGCTTTGCTCCGTTGCGGACCACACCTTGCTTGACAAAAGTCGCCAAGACCGGATGGGCGATGGTGGTATTGGAACCGATAACGATGAACACCTCGGCATCTTCCATTTCGGCAATGGAATTAGTCATGGCACCGGAACCAAGTGATACGGCCAGACCGGCCACAGTAGAGCTGTGTCAGAGTCTGGCGCAATGATCGATGTTGTTGGTGCCGAATCCGGTCCTCACCAGCTTCTGCATGAGGTAGTTCTCTTCGTTGGTGGCCCGAGCCGAAGTAAACCCGGCCAGAGATTGGGGGCCATGGGCAGCCTTCATTTCGGAAAAACGGGCCGCGACCAGGTCCAGAGCCTCATCCCAGCTTGCTTCCCGGAAGGCGCCGTTTTCTTTGATCAGCGGCGTGGTCAGGCGGTCGGGAGCATTGATGAAATCATAACCGAATCGTCCCTTAACGCAAAGGCGTCCCCGGTTGGGTAGTGCATCTTCAACTCCGGTGACCTTCACCACCTGATTGTCTTTGACGTGCAGCCAGATCTGACATCCTACCCCGCAATAGGGGCAGGTGGTGCGGACCTTTTGCGTCTGCCAGGTCATGGCCTTTCCAAGGGCTTTTTTCTCCAACAGGGCTCCCACCGGGCAGGCCTGGACGCATTCGCCGCAGTGGACGCAACGGTCATAATCGGCCACGGGAAGCCAGCCGGTTACCGGCGGTTTATCTTCACGCCTCCCAAAAGGATAGGGAATGGCGTTATTGACTTGGACATCATTGCACGCAGCCACGCACCGGCCGCAAAGCACGCACTTGTTGAAATCACGTTGAATCATCGGGGTGACGTCGTCGATGGGACGCGGCACGTAGTCCGATTTTCGGGCCACATTCTTAATCCCATACTCGTACACCAGACTTTGCAACTTGCAATCGCCATTGGACTCACAGAACAGACAGTTGTGATCTCCGCTAGCCACCAGAAGCTCCAGGAGCATCTTGCGTTCCTGAACAACCTTGCTGCTGTGGGTCTCCACCACCATGCCGTCGCCTGCAGGCGTGGCGCAGGCCGGAAGCAATCTGTCCGCGCCTTGAACTTCCACCACGCAAATGCGGCAGACTCCCTTGTGATCAGCAGCCTGAAGATGACACAGGGTGGGGATAACCACTCCATGTGTCCGGGCCGCCTCCAGGATGGATTGTCCCGGCTCAAAAGAAATGTTCTTTCCGTTTAACGTCAGCGTATTCATCCCAAACTCCTAAAAATAATCGGTTAAACCGCGGCCATGGCAATGCGGTAGCAGCGAAGACAACGGGACGCTTCTTGAGTGGCTGAAGCCGAATTCACCTTACCCTCTACTTCATCGAAGCTCTTTATCCGCTCTTCAGGCTCCATAACCGGCGGATGCAGCTTCTTGGTAGAGTCTGCATAGGGCATCTTCTCTTTGAAATAGAATACTCCCAACTGAGCGATGAGTTTCTCCATGTAATCGCTCTCTTCCGGAGCACTCTGGCCGGAGGTCAGGAATTGTTCGATGAACCGGGCTGCGTTCTTCCCCGCGGCCAGCGCCGCGATCAGCGTAGCCGGACCAGTCACGCAGTCGCCTCCGGAAAAGATGTAAGGTTGGTTCGTCCGGCGGGTGATATCATCCGCCACCATGGTCTTCCATTTCGTTATCTCCACCTCTTCGGGGGGGAGTACGCAGTCCACCACGCAGATCTGGCCGATGGCCGGAACAATGGCATCGCATTCGATGATGAAATTGGACCCATCCACGACCACGGGACGCCGCCGGCCCGATGCATCCGGCTCGCCCAACTCCATCCTCTGACACTCCAGCCCGGTTACCTTGCCGTTTTCAGCGATTATTTTTAATGGAGCCACCAGGTAGTGAAACTCGACGCCTTCTTCCAGTGCCTCGGTAATCTCCACGGGATCGGCGGGCATTTCCGCTCGGGTCCGGCGGTAAATCAGGTTAACGTCGGTAAAGCCCAGCCTGAGGCCCGAGCGCACACAGTCCATGGCCACGTTTCCGCCGCCGATGACCAGGAGCTTCTTCCCTTCGATCGGTTGTTCCCCATCGGCGACACGGCGTAAAAACTCAACGCCGGTCATGAAGCACTGGTAGCCGGCATCTTCCCCTTCGCACCGCATTTTTGACGCCTCGGGAGCGCCGACGCCGACAAAGATCGCGTTGTATCCCTGCACCTTGAGATCATCTAAGGTGATGTCCACGCCCACGTTGACGCCATAGCGGATCTCGCATCCGAGCTTCTTAACCTGATTTGCTTCGCCCCTTAGTATCTCCCGCGGGAGTCGGTAATCCGGGATTCCCACCGCGGCCATGCCGCCGGGTTCGTTCATGACTTCAAAAATGGTTGATTTGTACCCTTTGAGTCCAAGATAATAGGCACAGGAAACTCCGGCAGGGCCGGCGCCGATGATAGCCACCTTTTTGTCCTTAACCGGGCCCGGCTGCAGAGACGGTTCCTGACCGGTTTCCAGTTCCATGTCGGCCGCGTAACGTTTAAGGGCGCGGATGGCGATCCCTGAGTCCAGACGCTGACGACGGCAGTTGAACTCACACGGCCTGACGCATACCCGGCCAATCACTCCCGGCAAGCAGCAATCATTGCGGATGGTCGAAAGGGCCTGATCCCATCGGCCGATGCGGATTTTCTCTACGTAATCGGGAATGTTCAAATGAGAAGGGCAGGCATTGGTGCATGGAGCGGTTATTTTCGTAACGTAATGCCCTGCCGGAATGGGAGTCTTGCTCTTAAGGACGTTCAGAAAATCTTCCCGGCGGTGTTCAAGGAGATCTAGAAGAGGCCGTGGAGCGGTCTGGCCGATGTCGCAACGGGCCGTATCCGTTACCAGTCGGGCAAGACTTTCCAGGCGATCCAGGTCGGCCGGGGCGCCCTTGCCCGCGCATATGTTTTCCAGGATGGCGCTCATGTCTTCCGTACCAAGACGGCAGGGAAAACACTGGCCGCAGGATTCCTTGCGGGCCTGTTCCATGTAGGCCCTGGCCATGTCCACCAGGTTCACCGTCGTGTCGTGGACAAAAAGGCCGTCCCACCCCATAAAAGCCTTGAGAGGTTGGCCCTGAGAGAACTCGGAGGGCAACTTATCCGGAGGAACCTGCCCGCGTCCGGGCACCCAGCGTCCCCAAGTTGAAAAAGTCTGACTCGTCATCTTTGATTCCTTTCCCGATTGCGTCGAAAGTTGGGTAAAACCAAACTAAGGAACCAAAACCGTCATAGGATTTTTCTATCTATAAAAACCCACGAAAGTTCGGTGGCTTATATTTATTCTAAGTTGATGGTCGTTGATAGAAGAGAGGATTGCCGTCAGTTCTATACCCGAAAGGTCTTTTCCGTGTGGTCTCTTGGGAAAACGTGCGCTAAGACCATACCTCAAAAGGTCCGCATCTCGAAACATGTGCTTCGCCAAAGGTGTAAAACTGAAGACCTGGTTTTCAACAATTCCGTGCAAAATAACCAACTGGAAGGTTCTTGTCAATATTAAAAACAAGGTATGTATTATCCGATGTTATATCATTATAGACATAGTATCTTCGGCGCAACCACATAAGAATGAATAAAGAACACAACAATAGAGATTAACCTCGCGCCGGCCGGGGATAACCCGGCGATGGGCCGGGATTTTGGGTTGACAAGCCGGCCGAAAGGCGCATATAAATACGGCACTATGGTCAGAGATAATACAATTCCGGCTGTGTTTTTTCAACGGGTCCGGGAATTAGGGCTGCGAACCGCATTGCGGAAAAAGGAATTCGGCATCTGGCAGGATATTTCCTGGGTGGATTACGGCCGGAACGTTCGACTGACGGCCTTGGGACTAATCCGACTGGGCCTGAACCCTGGGGAGCATGTCTCAGTTATCGGCGAGAACCGCCCCGAATGGCTCTATGCCGACCTGGGGACCATGGCGGCCGGCGGGATCACGGTGGGTATCTATGCCACTTGCAGCGCCGAAGAGTGCCGTTACATCCTGGATCATTCCGGGTCCCGGTTCTTTATTGTCGAAAATGAGGAGCAACTTGATAAGGTCCTGGAGGTTCGGGGCCGTCTTCCCGACCTAAAGAAAATCATCGTTATCGACATGGATGGGCTAAAGAAATTCAAAGACCGCCAGGTTATGAGCTTTGAGCAATTGCTTCGCCTGGGCGCCATCCTGAGCGAAAAAGACCCCCAATTAGTTGAGAAAAGGTTGGAAGAAATTGACCCGGCCAGCCCGGCCTTGCTCATCTACACCTCCGGCACCACCGGTCCGCCCAAGGGAGCCATGCTCTCTCACTCTAATATCATGTGGACTGTCAATGCCTTGACCAATTCGGTGGAACTGAACGATCGGGATGAACTTTTATCCTTTCTCCCCTTGTCCCATATCGCCGAACGAATGTTCTCGGTCTTTATCCCGCTCCGGGCCGGCTATACCTTAAATTTTATCGAGAATGTAGATACCATCGCCCAGAACATGGTCGAAGTCTCGCCCACGGTTTTCTTTGCCGTACCCCGCATTTGGGAAAAATACTACTCCACTATCTTCATCAAAATGAAGGACGCCGACTGGTTTAAAAAACTGGTTCTCGGCCTATCATTAAAGATTGGAGCCCGTTTCACCCCGGAACGTTTGCCCGGGACCACCACCGGTCACCTGGGCCGGATCGTTTTTTTCCTGGTTCACTTTCTGGTCTTCCGCAAGCTCAAAAAAAGGCTGGGCTTTGACCGGATCCGATTGGCCGTGTCCGGGGCGGCCCCGATCTCTCCTGATGTGCTCAAATTCTACCATTCCATTGGAATTCCGCTCCGTCAAGTTTATGGCCAGACTGAAGGCAGCGGCCCCACGGCCATGCACCAGCACGGCGTCATCGAGGCGGAAAACGTAGGACCACCAATTCCCGGGGTTGAGGTTAAGATCGCCGAAGATGGAGAGATTCTGGTCCGGGGGGGTAACGTGTTTTTGGGCTATTACAAGGACGACTGGGCGACCGCGGAGACTCTGGCCGATGGCTGGCTACATTCCGGTGATGTGGGCGAACTGGACGAGCGCGGGTTCTTAAAGATCACCGACCGCAAAAAAGACTTGATCATCACTTCCGGCGGAAAGAACATCTCCCCCCAGTACATCGAAAATCAACTAAAATTTTGTCCTTACATCCATGACGCGGTAATTATCGGAGACGGCCGAAAATTTGTCACCGCCCTGATCATCATCGACGAGGACAACGTGGTCAAGTATACCCAAGACCACAAAATCCAGTTCACCACCTATGCCGGCTTAACTCAGTCGCCGGAGATCAAGAAACTGATCCTACGGGAGGTCGAGGCCGTGAATAAGAACCTGGCTCGGGTGGAGCAAATCAAAAAATTCGTCATCCTGCCCAAAAAGCTTTATGAAGAAGACGGCGAAGTGACCCCGACCATGAAGGTCAAACGGAAGTACATCCATGACCGGTTCCGGGACTTGATTGAAGGGATGTACCGGAATTAAACGGCCTTGGGGGCCGGCCGTCCACCTGGCCATGACTCTGACGCCTAACCTGCAGGATTTCCAGGCGTTGCCCCAATGATGTTGAATTAAGCATGGGTTAACCATCTTCGGATATGATAAGATTCCTCACATTCGTTCGGAATGACAAATTTACATCGTCATTCCAGATGGTCCACGTCTCCGTT
>JADFXY010000005.1:0-33482 GCA_015233355.1 Deltaproteobacteria bacterium
CGACATCTTGGATCATGCGGCGGAGATTTTCGCTGACTTCATTAGTCCCGGCGCACATCCGGCTAAGCTCATCCGAGCCGTAAATCTTCAGCGTGTGAGTGAAATCACCGGCTTTTATTTTGTTGGTCACCGTTTGCAGGTTCTGAATAGGCCGATTGACCAGTCGTTGAAACAGATAGTAAATCAATAAAATAATGATACCCAACCCCAGCGCCCCGACGATGAGATTGAGATTTCGGGCCCGGACAATGGATTGGGTCAACCGGTCGGTAGACGCCCGGACCACCATCCCGCCCAAGATATTCCTTGATTTGCCATGACAATGGTAACACCGGCCATCATTGGCGATGGGCCGCACAATGTCGAGGTAAGGTCGGCCGGCCACGTCTTGCTCCATGGCCTTGTTCGTGCCTTTTCCAGCGGTTAGTTCCCGGCCGATTGCCTCGATGGCCACCTGGTCGGTGATCAGGCCGGCCAGGGGCTTTCCAATCAGGGCCGGATCTGTGGCAAATCTGATCACCAGATCAGGTCCGTACACCGCCACTTCCACGTCGGGGACTCGGACCTTTACTCGCTTGAATTGTTGTCTGACTATTTCGTTATTGCCTATCGACAAGGCGTCCTCGATACTACCCTCGATGGATTCCGACAACATCTCACACTGGTGCCTGACCTGGTCCCGAAACACCGACTTCATACTAAACAAGTTAAGTGCGATCATTACACCCATAACAGCCACAATCACGACGGACAGAGCCGTCAGTACCTTAACCCAGAGGTGTTCCGAATAACTTGACATCAAGGACATGTTGACGCCTTTCGGTTAGTGGGCTCCCCCAAAGACTAACGGCTTGTAGTTAAAAGTCTTGATTCGTTCCGGGCTATGACATTTTTCGCAATCGGCCATGTTTAGTTTTCTTTTAATATCCTTAGCGTCCTCCGATTTAACATGCAGGCTTCCCGGACCATGGCAAACCTCGCAGCCGGGATCTTTTAGGTGAGGAGTTTCTCCTTCAGACCGAAATCCGCCTGGTTGCCCATATCCGGTGGTGTGACATTCAAGACAGCCGCGAAATTCCTGTTCCGTAAGCTCCCTTTTCATCACCTCTATCTTCGAGTAAGAATGCGCTTTTTTAGCATAGGCCGTGAAATTCTTAAATTCCGTTGCATGGCAATCCTTACATGCCGCGGCTCCCACAAAAGTCTTCTCGCCGTTCGATTCGGCCAGGCCGGCTCCCCCACCCCACCAACCGGCCATAATCAAGATCAAAAACAGCAACCAACCACCCGGGATTACCTTATGCCGTTTGTCAATGTTGGTCATAGCCCCCCCTAACGGACATTTAAATGAAATGGCAAAGGTTAGGATTGCGAGACACATTCGAAACCGGGATAAAATCCAGCGGCCATCCCGGCCCCATAAAACGTCTGGGTCATACCCGCTGGTCGGCAACAGGTGAGCATTGATTAATGTGTTAAAATATTTCTACAAATATGTCAACCAATTTTGGTCAGGTTAAAAGAACAAACGCTTGAAAAATTCTTTTGTCGAGGTTTTATGTTGTTGAATAGAGCCGGCAAGAAAACTCCGAGGGGGACGGGCCGGACCAACCCACGGACAGCGGTAGGGCCCGGTCTTTCGCCTTGACACCGGGGGCACCCCACCCTATAATTACATTCCTTTGGTCACCGGCCTGAACGCGGCGTAAAGAAATGAAAAAATGGTATTGTCGGAATAGGTCCGGCCAAAAACAAAGAGATACTCAGGTTGCAGCCGGCCCTCCGATATAACAAACGGAATCCCTCCGCTTAACCGGCCCGGCCTGACCTGGTCCATCCGACCATACCTTAATTGAGTGGCGCCATGTTCCGCACAAATGACTTAATACTTTTGCTGGTGGTTTTTTCTTCTATGGCCGTGGGAATTTTGTGGCCTCGATTCGGATTGTGGTTTCAGGCGCTACCTGTTTACATGGTCATGTGCCTGCTGTTCTTGAGTTACCTGTCCATCACCCCGGAAGACCTCTGGGATACGCTCAAGATTTCGACCAAGACCATCTTTTACCTCACGTTATTGAAGATGGTGGCCTTACCGGTGGGGATATATTTCCTCTTCCGGGTCGTGTTGCCGGATTACGCCATGGCCGCCCTACTCCTCACCGGGGTCTCGACGGGGGTGGTGGCGCCGTTCATCTCCTCCCTGGTCAAGGCGAATACACCCTTGGTCCTGGTCATGGTCATCATCACCTCACCCCTGACGCCCTTGACTCTCCCCTGCCTGGTCAAGCTCGTATCCAGCCAATCTATTCAGATTCCCTTCGCCGACATGATCAAGATGCTGGGGCTGGTTATATTCATCCCCATTATGGCCGTTGAGGTTCTGAGACGGGTCGCCCCGGTTATTCCAGCCAAAATTATCCGGCGACGTTATCCAGTGTCGTTGGCTATTTTCGCCGTGATCAATTTCGGCGTTTTTTCCAGGTATTCGGATTTCCTGCTGCGACACCCAGCCACCCTGCTCACCGCCACGCTGGTGGGTCTGGCCTTGGCCGGGCTGTACATCGTGGCCGTTATCCCATTTTTCGGGAACCTGCCGGTGGCCGACCAGTTAGCCGCAGTGATCAGCTTTGGAAATATGAATAACGTCTTGGTCATTGTCTTCGCGGCCAAGTTCTTCGGCCCGCTCGAACCAACCGTGGCGGCCATGTACCTGATACCTTTTTTTGGTCTCATCCTCCCCCTGCGGGCATACCGAAAATGGCGGTCGGATTAGCCGCCTCAGTTGGAGATACGGCAGGCAGGATTCAAGAGACTTCACTCGTCGGCCGGAGACTCCGGCTCTACCGCGGCCACATCTTTATAAACTCCCAGTGGGAAGTAGGGGATCATTTCGTCGATCACGCGCTGATTAGCCCGGATGGAGTCCATCTTCCAGTTGGTCGGGCAGGAAGATAGGAACTCGACGAAGGCAAATCCTCGCCCCTCCATTTGATATTGGAAGGCTGTTTTAAGCACCTTTTTGGCCTTCATCAGGTGTTTCGGGGTACACACGGCGACCCGGGCGGCATAGGCGGTGCCCCCCAAGGTGGCCAGGATCTCAGTCATCTTGATGGGGTATCCGGCGGTGGCCACTTCCCGGCCAAAGGGCGTGGTGGTGGTGACCTGTCCCGGCATGGTGGTCGGCGCCATTTGGCCGCCGGTCATACCAAATACGGTATTGTTTACAAATATGACCGTCACGTTTTCGCCCCGGTTGGCACAGTGGATGATTTCCGCGGTGCCGATGGCCGCCAGATCTCCGTCGCCTTGATAGGTGAACACAAAATTATCCGGCCGAGAGCGTTTCACGCCCGTGGCCACTGCGGCGGCCCGTCCATGGGGCGACTCCAGAACATCAACGTCAAAGTAGTCGTACATGAACACTGAACAGCCCACCGAGGCCACCCCGATCGTCTTGTCCCGGAGACCAAACTGATCAATCTGCTCGGCCACCAGCCGATGAATAATTCCATGATGGCATCCGGGACAGAAATGAGCCGGTACGTCGATAAGACTCTCTGGTCTTTTGAATACTTGTTTCATAACTGATCCGTCCGATTATATAAAATGTGTGCCGGCCGTTTTGTTTCATCTGGATCTTCAACAGCCGATTAATTTTTCATAGGCCTTCTTGATCTCACTGAGCAGCTCATTGGGAGAAGGGATGGAACCCGGAGGCCGGCCATAGAACTCCACCTTGGTGGGGTCATTAACCGAAAGTCTGACATCCTCGACCATTTGGCCGGTACTCAGCTCCACCACCAAGCAACTGGGAATTCTCTCAGATATCCGGCGCAGAGCCGCCTCGGGAAATGGATATAAAGTTATGGGGCGGAAGAGGCCGACCTGCATCTTATCCGCTCGGGCCATCTTGACTGATGTCTTGAGAATCCGGGCCACCGAACCGAAAGCCGTGACGACCATCTTGGCGTCATCCAACAAAAACTCTTCAAACATCACGTCTTTTTTCATTGACTGATATTTTTGATGCAGCTTCCAGTTGTGTTCGGTCAGTTCACCTTCAGAAAGATAAAGGCTCTTAATTAGTCTCGGCCGGCGGCCGGCGCACCCGGTCAGGATCCAGTCTCGATCATAATCCTTTCCCTGGTATGGATGCAAGACCACCGGCTCCTTGATCTGGCCCAACATGGCATCACCTAAGATGAGCACCGGGTTGCGATATTCATCAGCCAGATCAAAAGCCTTCATGGTCAGGTCATAATTCTCCTGGGCAGTGGATGGAGCTAAGACGATAGTCCGGTAGTCACCGTGGCCGCCGCCTCGGGTGGCCTGGAAGTAGTCTCCTTGTGACGGTGAAATGCCGCCCAAACCAGGTCCGCTCCGGCTCATATTGACGATCACCCCCGGAATCTGGCTCCCGGCCATGTATGAAATGCCTTCCTGTTTCAGCGAAATACCCGGACTCGAGGAGGAAGTCATGGCCCTGGCCCCGGTCGCTCCGGCGCCCAGCAACATGTTTATAGAGGCTATCTCACTCTCGGCCTGAATGAATGTACCCCCGATGCCGGGCAGGTGGGCGGACATGTATTCGGGGATTTCGTTTTGAGGCGTGATAGGGTAGCCAAAATAGAAACGGCACCCCGCCTCAATGGCCCCCATGGCAATCGCTTCATTACCTTTGACAAACTTTCTATCTGGCACTGTTGTCTCCTGATAGCTGGAACAATTTGGGGTTTCGGGTTACGGGTTTCGAGTTGCGGGTCAATGACATTGACACGTAACCCGCAACACGCAACAATAGGAAAAATCACTGCTCCAGGTATTTATAGATGGTGTCTTTCCATTCAGTTTCCTGAGTTCTATTTAAGATGGCGCGGTTAATATTCTCTCGCAGGGGGCTGCCATCAGGCAAAGCAAAACCGTATGCCCAGTGGTCAAAGGAATTTGGTAACACCTTCAATTTGCCCCGATAGGAATTCTTTATCCAATAGGCCAGAGACGGCAAATCATAAACAAAAGCTTCAATCTTACCTTCAGCCAGGTCTTGCAGGCCATGGATCGTTTTCTGGTAAGATCTAAATGGAATACGGTTGGCAGTCAGATAAGTTGTCCCGGCGGAGTCAATAACCGTCCCGACCCGGAGTCTGGGCAGATCCTCCGGCCCTTGAACCGGCGGGAGCAGATGGGTTATGGTCAGGGCCGAGGTCATGGCGGCGGTGAAACCAGTCAAAATAATGATAGACACATACATCCAGATGACGGCTATAATCCGGCCCCCGGTGGTAATCGGCACCTTGTCCCCATACCCGACCGACGTCATCGTGGTCGCCGACCACCAGAGACCGGCCCCGATCCCCTTAGTCAAACTACCGCCAAAATGTTCGTAGTTCTTCCGGCGTTCAAACAACCAAACGATCATCCCCACCAGCAATAACAATAGGATTAAGACGGCCACGACGCTAAGGAACTTAACGGAGAAGAGGCGTTTCATGGCCGTAATCCAGATGCCCTTTTGAGCTTCGTCCACCCCGATGGCCAGTCCCGTGGTATAAAATGAATGGGTGAAATCAAAGAGCTTTTCCCGTTCCGGAGTCATCCGGATAGGAGCCACGATCACATCGACGCCACCTTGAACGATCTCCGCCAATAGGGTATGAATATCACTTTCATGCCATTCATACTTGATCTTCAAATCTGAGGCGACCCTGACCCACAAATCCACAGCAATGCCCACCCACCGGCCTTTCTCGTCTTTCATGGAGAACGGTGGCAGTTCGGCCACTCCGACCTTTAATATCCGATCCGGCGATGGATTACCGTCGGCTTCCGTCCTGAGCGGGCTTAGACATACCACCAGGGCCAAGACGATGATCAGGTTTAGGCGGCCAGGTCGAAGACACCCGAAAAAGGATGATAGATGGGCACGAACCATAACACCGAATCCCCGGTCATACCGATAAAAAGCTCGTTAATCCGTCAAAGAATATTTGTCGAGTCGTTATATATCCGTTGACCTTGGGGCAGCCAACCGGCTGGGTGGCTCGACCAGACCGAATGTCAGTCTTTAAAGACCTCAATAACTACATCAGGACACATTTCGGCGCACATGGCGCAACCGGTACATCCGTCTGAAGACCGGACATGGGCCACGTTGTAGCCCTGGTTGTTCAATCTGCCTGAGAGCTCAATCATTTTTTTAGGGCAAGCCATGATGCACAGGCTGCATCCCTTACATCTATCTTCCCGAAAAAGCACTTTACCTTTGGCCATATAATCACCATGACAAATCGGCGGGCCGGATTGCACAGGCCGCCAATCCAAATAAACCCACAGTTGTTGTTAGAAGATCCGCTATTTCGTCAGAGCATTCCGAAGGGATCTGACTGAATCGTACACAAAGCCCAAGTGATGGGCCGTCCAAATCAAAACCAGATGACGATATCCTGTTAGCTCCCCGATCGGCTTAGGTCTGAACTTAAGCATCAAACGATAAAAGAAAACTATTTTCATGATATGCCAGACCCGGCAGGGCCTAAGATCATACCTTTCGTCCATTGGTCCCATGATTCAACCCTTATGTCGGCAAATATCAATGAAGTAAAGAAGTTTCTTCCACAATCCCTCTCCATCGAGCTGAGACATACTGTAATGCCAACCAATTTGTTTTAACTTGGTATACGTTGTCGATCGCGATTGCATCCGGCGTGCGGTCAACTCCTTTAGATCCATAAAGTGGTCGCTGCCCCAGTCATCGGAGTGGACTAGATTGGAGAAATGCTTGACCTCCGCGCTGGTCGGGTAGACGACGGCCCTTTCGATCAAGGTCATGATGAAAGGTTTAATCTCCCGGCAGGAATAGTTCGTTAGCTGGATAGCCCGGACAAACTCGTCGCAAAAGTCCAAGATACCGTTTTGAAGCTTTAAAATCGTCGGATTAAATTCAATTTCCGCCTGGCGGTCGGGACTATCATCGCCCTTCAAGACAGGCTGGACTTGGCCATTATAATCATAATAATAATTAATGGTTGTGGCATGGGTGGCGCGAGCAGCTTCTTCAAATATTTCCACAAAATTCATCATGGCCCGTTCCGAGGCGAGCTTTCGGCGTGCATCGTACATCACGCCCTCGATGTAGCTACGAGGGGGGAATTGGTATGGTATGCCATCACAATACCCCATGTAACATCCATAAAGCGTAGGAAAATCATTCCGTTCTGAAAAAGATTCGCCGAGAAAGTATTGGATCGTGGCGTTCCAACCGACATCAACTAAGCCCACACAATCATGCGAGAAAAAACCGTGTTGAGAGAGATAATCCTGTAAGATGTCAAATCCGGGTTGACTTAAGTCCTTTATTTTGGCCTGGACGTGGTCGTCGGCGATAAAGGTTAAGAGTCTCGGATCATGCCAATTATGGATCGGTTCGGCTATATTGTCAAATCCGGCCCGGCGGGCTGAGTCTTCAAATTCTTCCGGGGGCAGGCCGAAGGCTTTGAGAACGGAATAGACACCTTTTTGGCGAGGATTGTAAAAGGCCGTCATGGCTTTAAGATGGCTGAGCCCTTTGTTAACCGCGGCGGGGGACGTTGTCATTCGGGTCAGATACAGATATTCATCTTCCGGGTATTGTCCTTCCCGGCCGAGCAGCGATATCATCTTCCGGTAAAGGCTCTGCAGCAAATACCCATCTCGGGCCAAAAAGAATATCCTCTTTGCTTTAGCTCCGGCTAAGGTATCCAATATCCCAAATATATACGTACAAAACACCGGCCCCAGGACGTCATAACCGTATCTATAATAAAAATCACTTTCCGTGTTTTCCCGGAACAGGCTGCCGGCATGGGCCACCTGCAACAGATGTCGACCTTTCCAATAATCAGTTTGTCTGGATAAATAGGAATAGGCCCGAAGCAGACGAAGGCGTTTCTTCTCGGTCTTATTCTTGAAAAGAACAGCCCGGATAGCCATCGCAGACGGTACGTCATGATCGGCGATGGGATTGTCGCCGACATGGACGACCTGCTTTGGAGACACGCCGTAATCACTCATCATCAGAGAAAACAACCGGCCTGAGTACTTGCACAAAAACTTCTCGCTCGACATATAAATCCGGTCGAAATACTTTAGCAAGTCCATTTTTTCAAGAATATAAGATATATCATCTGATTCTAGATACATATCGGATAGAGCCACGATTGGTTTTCCAAATCCCTTGACCATATCCAGGAGTCGCCGCGCCTCCGGGTCCACCATCAAGGCATTCACCTCCAACTCCAATTCCCGCTCCCTAATCCAATTCTTGAGCCCCGGATCGATCTGTTGCGTCCCGAACATCTCCTGAATCCACCGATCAAGAATTTCCGAGTACCGGCATTCATAATCGAAACCCGCCGCTTGCGCCTCCTCGCGAAGGTCCGTCACCGCCTGGATACGGCATGCCAGGATGTCTTCCCATAAGATAACGTTGTTAATCCGGTCGGAGAGATGCCGGCACAGCGCTTGATGGACCTGCTCGGGTGGCTCAATTCGGCGGACGAGGAGAGTGTCAAACAAGTCGAAAGAAAAAACCGATACCTTATCATTCAAGGCACTAAGCAACTCGTTCAATTTATTGAAGGTATCTATGCGGTCTAGTAATCGTAGGCCAACAGTCTTAGTGAATGCTATGGGGTGTAGGGCAGCTTTTCCCAACCGATAGCTGAAGGAAGCGGTCAGTCGGGCCATTTCCCGGCGAGCCGAGGCAAGCTGATTAACATAATGATTTATTTTTTTATTTCTGTCTGCAAAAAGATTGGCGTTTTCACGCTCTTTCTGCTCCAGACGGGTTTGTATTAGAGAGAGGTTCTTATCGTATTCAAGAGCAAGCTCACGGATAGCCGCTTCCTGTTGAACAGCGATCGCATCTATTTCCTTTCGATGTGAATCAACCGTTTCCTGTTGCATCTCCTGATGTGAGTTCACCGTATCCTGAAGCATGTTGTGAAATGATATGGTCATTTCTTCTTCTATGTGGTGATGCACCTTGGTCATCTGCCGGCTAAGGGAAAAAAAGATGTCCCGTGTGGCACTATCCAGGAAATTTGGAAATTCTTTCAACAAGACATCAAAGTTTTCCTGGTTTGCTTTGAGAGGATTTTCCTTGATAGAGTTGGAGCCGTGTAACCGGTAGTGCAACAGCTTTTGGTCATGCAAGAACAAAATACCGTCTCGGTTCGCCGAAAGAAAACGCAAGATAAAATCATAGTCCAGCAGGTACTTATAACTACCAAAGTATCCTATTCCATCATAAACGCTTCTCTTAAGAAAAAAATTAGAGGTGGTGATAAGAAAGTTGCCCTGTAAAATGGCCTGCAAAAAATCCCCGGTATCGTAATAAATTTGTTTTAACCCTTCATACCATTCCAGCCACCAGTGCGTCTTGTCGGTAATGGGCCGGCTGTCGGCATCGACCAGCTCAATATCCGTGGCCAAAAACTCCTTACCGCCAGTCCCGGCCGCCTCGACGAGAATCTCCAACCGCCGCGGATCATAATAATCATCAGAATTGATGATGGTCACATAATTTGATTGGACCATCCGGATACCGTTGTTTATGGTCTCTGACGACCCCAGGTTCTTGTCTTGCCTAAAAAACTTGACCCTGCGATCAGTTAGGTACGGTCTGATCACCTCCACGGAATTATCGGTCGAGGCATCATCTAAAATAATAAGCTCTAAATCTTCGTAAGTCTGATTAAGGACGCTTTCAATAGCTTGCGCTACATATTGCTCGTGATTGTACACCGGCATAATCACACTGACGGCTGATTGTTCCACATCCATTAACTATCTCCTAAGAACATCCCGTATAGTCTGGATATCCTATTTTTGACTCTTTCCAACATGAAGGGGAACGGCAGGCCACGGAGCGCCCATGTTTCGTTGATTCGCCCAATTGCTGCCTTTATCCGAGTCAAAAGGTCAACATCGGGTTGGGCGGTGGTTGGTGATATGTCAGCCTTATCCGGCATCATATCATGGAATTCTTCCCACAAGAATTGTCTGAAAACCGGAACCGCTTCCGGCCGGATCTGATCCCACCATCGATATAAAAGTTCTTGTTCCGTCTTCTCCAGGAGTTCTGGTGGAAACCTATGCCCAGAAACGGTAGAATTACCGAATGATCTGTAATAGGCGGTGACCTTGGGCACGTAACAAAAATTTACCAGCCTGGATAGCTTGACCAGATACTCCCAGTCTTCAAATACGACCAGGGTTTCATCCAATAAACCGACCTCGGCCGCAAGGGACGATTTCCACAATATGCCGATAAATGGTATATAATTTTGCAGCAGTAAAAGCCGCCGGTCAAAAGGCCGACCAAACACCTTAACCCGGCCGGTCCTATCAACCCGGCCCTCAGCAGTCAAGGACAAGTGGATCACTTTGCCGTAGACCACTCCCACTGCCGGATCGCCGGTGGCCGCCATCAGCACCTGGATGGCCCCTCGATCAAGGATGTCATCGTCATCCAAAAAACCGATCCATTCACCGCTAGCCGTCCGAAGTCCGGTATTTGCGGCACCCGACCGACCTAGATTCCGCCCATGAACGGCGTATCTTATGTTTTCCAGGCCCCGGCCATACCTGCTTATTAAGTCTTCGACGTCACAGCCGCCATCATTAACCACCACCAGTTCTATCGGCCGATATGTCTGAGCGGCCACGCTCCGGACGGCTTCAATGAGCAATTCAGGACGGTCCTTCGTCCGAATAATAATCGACACCAGAGAATTCATAACGTTGCTGTTTCAGGTTGCGTTGCCGGTTGCCTGCCGCCTATTGCCGGTTCAGAACAACCAGGGCCGGGGAATCAGCCCCTCCATAATATTCAAATATACAACTCCCGGTCGTCCGAGGCAGACAAAACCACGTTAGACATTCCACCTAATCCCAGGCTGATAACACCAAGAGCAACCACCGTCAACCACATCTTCTAAAAAGTCTCGTCGCGTTCATCCGCAGATACCCCCTGAATAAGATATTTATTGTATGATAATGTTATGTTAGTTCCAGGATACAGATCGGTGTTTCAACGTGGTGAATTTGCCGTCATCTAAAACGGCATCAGGTGTGGATTAAAGAAAGGATCTCTTTTTATTACCTGGCCCCACCTGTCCCGCATATACTCCTTCTCATCTACCTTGTCCGGCACGTGCCCCCGGCTCTTGGATTCATGGTGTATGAGACAAGCGTAAGGAGTGTAAACAATCCAGTATCCGGCTTTGCCCAGGCGAAGGCAGTAGTCCACGTCTTGGAAAGCCGTCCCCAGTTTTTCTTCAAACCCGCCGAAGCCTTTAAAGAGGGCTTTACGGGTCATTAAACAGGCGCCGGTCACCGCACTGTAGTTCCGGATGACATTCAGGTAGCCGTTATAACCTGGACTATCCCCAGGGAGACCTTGATAAACATGCCCGGCTACACCGTTATGGCTCAAACCCAAGACTACCCCGGCATGCTGCACCGTCCTATCCGAGTATAAAAGTTTTGCCCCGGTCGCCCCCACTTCAGGCCGGCAGGCGTGCTCCAATAACGCAGTAAGCCAATAGGACGATATAATCTCAATGTCGTTATTTAAAAATAGGAGAAAATCACCGTTGGCTTGGCCGGCGCCCAGATTGTTTATCTTCGAATAGTTAAACGGCAAATCATAGGATATAATCCGATGGGGTAGCCTGGCCAAATATTCTTTGGTCTGGGCATCACTCCCGTTATCCATTATGATTATTTCATAATTATCGTATTCAGTCTTCTGGGTCAAGGTAGTTAGACATTTGTCGAGTAAATCGGCCTTGTTCTTGGTGGGAATGATGATCGATACCAGGGGCCGACCGGGAATCCGGCGGGTCACCCGAAAAAAATTGAAAAATTGTCCTACGGTTACTTTTCCCGGGATGTTTCGCCGAGCCAGGGCATCGGTCAGGGCTTTTATAGACGCGCTGTTGGTTTCTTCCACGGCCTGCTCCTGGGCGGAGATTGAGCCGCTATGCTTGCGCCAATGGTACAATACCTTCGGGATATGGTGAATTCGGTCTGTTTTCTCAGTGAACCGGAGCACCAGGTCGTAGTCCTGGCTGATCTTAAACTCAGAGCGAAAGCCGCCGATCTGGTCGAGAATACTCTTTCTAAAGACCCCCAAATGGACGGTGTACATAGTAGACAGAATAAGGTCTGGAGACCAATCGGGTTTAAAGAAGGTTTCGATAGCTTCACCGTCTTCATTTATCTTGACCTCATCGGTATAGATCATATCGGCGTGGCGATGCTTTTGCAAATAATAGGCCAGTTCAAATAAGGCCAGCGGTGGAAGTTCGTCATCGTGGTCCATTAAGCAGATGAACTCCATAGTGGCCAGAGCAATGGCCCGATTCGACGCTTCGGCGACGCCCAAATTCTTTTCGGACCGGCCCACTTTTATTCGGTTGTCCCTTTCCGCGTACCTGGAGACGACATCGAAGACATGCGACTTAGTCGAGGCATCGTCAAAAACAATAAGTTCCCAGTGAGGATAAATCTGACTCGTTATTGAGTCCAGGGTCTTTCTGAGATGGATCAGCCGGGTGTTGTAGGCCGGAATGACAATTGAAAATGTCGGGTAATAGTCGAACAAGGCCATATCCTTACGGGCTTCATCGTATGTTTCCTCAGAACAGGCAATTTGCTCGGTCAATTGCTGGTATTTTCGCTGGGGGTCCATCTTCGGCTGGCTATGATGGTGCATAAGCCTATAGTATAACATGGGTAAACTGCCCTTCAAACCATGTCTTCTAATTCCCTTCGCCTCACGGATCAAAGGCTTGACCAGACCCAAGACTATGTTTTTTGCCCGATAGTAAACTTGCAGAACCCGCCAGCCTCGGGCGGAGTAAATCTGCATCAATGTTCCTTGAATCTTCTCAATCCGGACGTTAGCCTTGTCCAGATCTGATCTAGCCAGGTCTAATTCCGCCTCTTTTTCATGCAGCATGTCTTGCTGACAACGTAATTTTTGGTCCAACTCTCCCATGTCGTTTTCCACTTGCCCATGTTCCGGCTGGTCGACGGCGGTTGGGAGGGCTTTTTCTTTCCGAAAACCCGATGTCAATTCGTCAAATATATCTAACTTACGGTATTCATTTAACATTTCTATATTATTACTTCCGCCGGCGAGTTCCTCGGAAGATACCCCCGCTGTCTTTTCGGCATAAATTTCTTGATAATATGTGAGAAAACTATTTCTCAAAAAATCATACAGGGTCCGGCTGGATAAGCTCTCTGTCTTTGAAACTGATCCGGCCTGAGATAATTGTGGATACCGGCAAAACCGGCTGAGGGGCTCTATAACCTTTTCCCACCGGAAATGGGTGCCGGCTAAAAGGGATGCCTGACGTGACATGTCTTCCATCAAAACCGGGTTTTCCAACAGGTGAAAAATTTTTTCCGCCACATCGGCAGGATCACCCGGTCTCACCTTGAACCCCGCAGCGTTCTTGTCAATCAACTCACTCAACCAGTCCCCTTCGGTGCAGATTACCGGTTTGCCCCCCCAGAGACAGTCCACGATCCTGGTTCGAAACGAAAACTTTGTTTCCAATGTATCCAGATAGGTCAAGACCACCATGTCGGATTCTCTGTACATATCGGCCCGGTCATCATAGGGCAGCCAATCGAAGAAAAAAACCCGCCGGCCTAATAAGCCGGAAGATTCAGCTAATTCCTTTGTTACCTTAAATCCGTCTTGGGAAAAAGTAGGGGACACCGGATTATGGGCACCGACAAAAACCAAAGCCACACGCTCTATTTGTTCGGCCACCAAAGCAAAGGCCCTGACCGCTGTTTCTCCATCAAACCAGGGATAAATGCCTCCCGGCCACAGAATTATACGCCAGTCTGCCGGAACCAGCTTCTCCTTGATAAATGGAGTTCCAGTGGTTTTGGGCGGAGCGGTGGGAACGCCGGTGGGAATAACCCCAAACATGTGATCAGTTAGTTCACAGGGGCCAATCCGGCCCAACGCCGACAACATACCCAATAAAAAATCTTTTTGACGTTCGTTAGCCGTTAGGAAAAAATCACCATACAGTAGAGCCGCAAATATATTTTCCTTTATCCGTTCCAGATCCATAAAAAACGCCTCACGCCGACCATATAAGTTGGAACAAGCCAGGGTCGCGAAAAGCTCAGGATCAAAAAGGTCTACCACTGTCGGGATCTGCTTGACTTTGTTTAAGAATCTTTTAGCAATATAATGACTAAGTATACAAACATCTTTTCCGGAGCAGAGTTCCTCAAACTTGTCGTCAGACCAATAGGCAAACGTAAGAGAAGGCGGCTGGTCCAAGATACCGGAACCGTCAACATCGGCCGCCGCCTCAATTGCTCCGTTGGCCGGCTCGGCCAAGACGACCTCATGCCCTGACCGGCATAAAGCCCGGGCCATCTCAAGTGACCGAATGGCCGGGCCGGTAATAACCCGATCTTTGGTCCGTAAGCGCATGGTAGATATGATCAGCACTTTACTCATGACGACTCCACTTTAGTGGTTACAGTAATGCCTGGATCGGACAAACCAGACGCCGTTCCAGGGAAATGTGTGGTTGAGGCCCAATTCTTGATACTCCGCCGCGCCGCCAGAGCCTGAGGGAGCAATGCCATTGTTTCCCGAGCACACGGTGGCTTAAGAATATATCTCCGGTATCTAAAAGCTATAGTCAAAAATTGCCAGACGACCTGCGGGACAGAGCCGTTCTTGACGTTCATCAGGAGCAAATTCTTTGCACTATGATGCAGCGCCAGAGGGCTCAGATAGGAAGTGGAACCGCTCCCATGGTGATAAACCACGGAGGTTGGGGTCAAGATGATTTTCCAACCGGCTCGCCTGAGACGCCAGGACAGATCAACATCTTCATGGTAAGACCAAAAGGACTCGTCAAAAAGTCCCACCTGCCTCAGTGCCTCCCTGCGGTAAATGGCGCTGCAGGCGCAGGCGGCGGAAACCGGTCCCGACCGGCCGGCCGAGGCTTGCTTTTCTCTGAAACCTCGGTTCCGGGGATACCCCGTGGAAGAAATATCTATCCCGGCATTATAGATCAATTCCGGATCATCATAAAACAAGACAAGCGACTGGCAGGCTCCGATTTCTTTATCGGCGTCCATGGCCTTGACCAACTCCAGCAGCCAGTCCTGCTCGACTCTGGTGTCGTTGTTCAAGGTAACCAGGTAGGTTCCTACGGCTTCAGATATCCCCTGGTTTGTCCCCCGGGCGAATCCCTGGTTGGCCGAGTTGGAGATAATTCTCACCCAGGGGTACTTGCGGTTAACGTAATCGACGCTGCCGTCATGGGAGCCGTTATCCACCAGGATCAGCTCAAAATCATTGAATGACTGATCCTTCACCGAGGTTAAGCATTCGTCTAAGAACCTGATTCCGTTCCAGTTTAGGATAACAATGGACACCCGCGGGGTTCCCGGTAACGGCATTGGCTGTCCTTCTCTAAACGGAGACCTTAATTATGTCGTCCCGATAGTTAACCTTCTCCAATTTGACCCGCAGATGGTCGCCGGGGAACAACGGGATGGAATTCGCCGTAGGCATATTCAATTCAAAAAGATATTCCTCCAGGATCATTCGGTATGAATGGGAGGATTTATCTAATACTTGAGCCGGCAACCAGTCGCCCACCCGGGCGGACAGATGCTTCAACAGCCAGTATCTGGTCCGCTTTTGCCTGACCAGGTTAGCCCGTTGCACCGCCGGCTTGACCACGGAAATTATCTCTTTCAATTCCTCATCCTGGTAGCCCCGTTTGCCCTCTCGTATGTAATCCATTAATTGCCGTTGGGCGATCAAGTCTAAATACCGTCTGATCGGGGAAGTGACGTTGGTATAGGCCGGCAGCCCCAATCCGGCGTGCGGTTCCGGCGTGATATCCAACAAGAACCTGTTTAAGGCCCGGCGTTGCTTATAATCCAGGTAGAGATCAATCTCGCCCTCCGGCCGTTCAACTCTTTCCCGAGGCTCCCCCTGGCTCCGAAAGGGAATGGGCAGGCCGTTATCCATGGCAAATTGGGCCATTAACCCATTGGCCATGATCATCAGTTCCGATATCAGCATCCGGGTTGGGGATTCGCGACTGATCAACTTGACCGTGATATTCTTGTTCTCATCCACCCAAAGGAGCAATTCCGGAACAGATAAATCCACGGCTCCGGACTCCAGCCTTTTCTGACGGAATTTTCTCGTGATCTCGTATAACAAGGTCATATCCTGATCCGAGCCGATCATTTCATCCGCCTCAACATAGGTAAGCTGTCGATGGATGGTAATCAAGCTGGGCACAATCTGAAACGACCTGATCTCAAAGTTTTGGTCCAGATCCACCAGGACGCTTACCCCCGGCTTTTCATCGTTGGGCAAAAGGCTTAGGACCTGTTCGCTCATCACTTCGGGAAGCATGGGGATGCGCCGGTCTGGCAGGTAAATAGATGTCCCCCGTTCCCTGGCCTCCCGATCCAGTGGAGATCCTTTAGGGATGAACCTGGACACATCGATGACGTGGACGCCCAGACGGTATCCCTCAGGAAGTCGTTCCAGGCTAATGGCGTCATCATGGTCGCGGGTCCCGCTGGCATCGATGGTGATCAATGGAAGGGAGGTTAAGTCGACCGTATCGGAGCAAGAGCGGGGAGGCGGAATGTCCAGGGAGCACGCCTGGCTAAGTAATTCTTCGGAAAAGCCTAAAGGGACGCAGCACCGATGAAGAAACACATTTTCGTCCTGATCAAAAATACCAAAGTCTACCAGCAACTTAAATGGCATCTCCGGATGAAATTTGTTGGCCCGTTGCATCACTTCCTTAGCCAACAGATAGCACTCCGCCTCGCTGTTAAAAATGGCCACTTCTTTGAGCAAAGGCACGATAAGGGCCAGTTCATCTTCTTTCAACTGATCCGGGGAATCGACCATCATCTTTAGGATACCGGCCAGTTGTTCAATTTGGCGTTCTTTGGCCGCCTCCCTTTCCAGATTGAGTTTGATCGCTTCAACCTTATCGATAGAGTTGGGGACGACCTGATCTTCCAGCATCTTAAAATGAAGTTTGTCTTCAAACACGGCTCGGCAAACAGCCGAAAGATGATGAATGGTGACCGTTTCACCAAAAGTCAACTCGGCCAGATACCGGTAAGAAAAAGGACCGGTTTCAGCATTCAACAGGTCCCACAGGTCCTCCGTTGAGACCCTTTTCTTAAGCTCCTCTCGTTTCTGAACGGTGGCTTGCATGGCTTGAAGCAAGCGGCCCCGGCCATCATCCACGTTGCCCAAAAAAGGGCCGTCTATTAGAAGCCGCTTGGCCGACAAACTGACTTCCTTATTATTTTCGGTCAACAGCAATACCCGCGGCCCCTTGGCCTGCAGACATACGGCCGCAATTATCGACCTTTCATTTATAAATTCGACAAGTTGTCCTGGCTCTGGCATATCGCCTTCTAATCCTGTAGCAGGTTACGGGGTTCGGGGCAAAGGTAGTGTGGCAACGGCAGACAATCTTGTGGTCGACTCAAGCAGAGAAAGACAGTCCAAGACTCATAATTAGCGACACACAACCAAAAGTATCAGATTACTCCCTGCCCAATCAGGTCACAAAGGAGTCGTTTGTAATCCAGCCCAGCCAGTTTGAACCCGGCCCGGCCGTACAGCATATTGGCTTCCAGCAGGTAGTACCTTCCGCCAGCCAAACATATATCAAGCCCGACATCGTCAAACCGGCATCTCCGGCTGACTTCCAAGGCCATAGACGATACTTCCGAAGGGATATTCCCAAAAGCAACCTGGGCCCCTTGAGACAGATTACCCCGGAAACCGCCTCCGGCCAGCACCCGCCGGTAGACCAGGGCAATGCGGTGAGCAATCACCACCACCCGGTATTCTGATTCGATATCAAGGAATTCCTGGATAAGAGCCACCTTGGTGATGCGGCGGTAGGCGGCCAGGTCCGATGGCTGCTGGACCAGGAAGACACCACGGCCACCGTCCGAGGCCCGAGGCAGCTTAGCCACAAAGGGAAAATCAAAATCCTTCAGGATTAAGTCCGTCTGGCGGCCATAATAGCACTTAGTTCGGGGAAATGGAATATCAAGGAGATTAAACAGGGTTGCTTGCTTTATTTTGTCCCCGGCGTACTCGTAGTCGTTGATCCCGGGAAAAATGCGCTTTCCCATAGAGGATAACGAGTGGGCATATAATTTGGTGGGAAAATAGATGACCTCCGCCTGTTTGATAGCTTCTATTTGCCAGGGCTCATAATCAGTTAAATTAGGGCGGATTCCAAGAGTCACCAGATAAGGGCAATTCGCCAGGCGGCGGCCCAAGGCATACTTCAGAGGGTTCCCGTGTTTAACTTGTATCTTTTCCTCCGGCACCGTTTATCATGGGTTAATAAATGAAGCATTCCGATGCCGGTCAGGTGACGCCGGAACCGTCTCGGGGTGGCCCGTCGGCCGGGGAGTCATTACTCGCGGCCCAAAGAAAGGAGTGGAGAAATAAACATCGGCGCCGCCCCCCGAAGATTCAACCGGTCCATGACAACATTAGCCAGTGTGGCGGTAAAAAGTTCCATAATTGACTTTTTATCCTGATCGGAATAAACAACTTTGGCATCGGCCGCGGCGCCGGAAAGCTTCTTGGCTAATTCCACCGCATCCGCCAATCCCCCGAGCTGATCCACCAGGCCCATTTTTTTAGCTTGCTCTCCGGTAAAAATCCGGCCATCGGCAATCGCCCTGATCTTGTCTTGTGGAATCTTCCGTCCTTCAGCTACCGCCCGAATGAACTGAGCATGGACATCGTCTAAGACCGATTGGAGGAGATCCTTTTCTTCGGCGGTCATACGTCGGGATACAGAACCGATATCTTTGAATTTTCCGGCCTTGAGAGTGATAAAATCAAGCCCGACTTTCTTTAATAATTCTTCCACGTTGGCAAAGTCCATGATCACCCCGATACTCCCGGTCAACGTGGCCGGGTTGGCGACGATTTTGTCCGTCGGTGCGGCCACATAATAGCCTCCGGACGCGGCCACGTTGCTTAGCGAGGCAACGATCTTTTTGCTCGCCTTGGCGCTCTTGATCGCCTCATATATCTCCTGGGCCGGGCCTACGGCCCCACCGGGGGAATCGATCCTGATGATAATGGCCTTGACTGTTCTATCTTTTCTATATTTTTCAATATCTTCGATGGTCTTCCGGGACTCCAGCATAACCCCTTTGATAACGACCACGGCGATCTTATCACTCAAGGAAATGCCGGCGTTACCTTTGAATAGGAGACCGGTGGCAGCCATGCCGGCTAAGGCGAAAGCAGCCACGGTAAATGCCACGGCCAGGCCTAAGATTATGGGATGCTTCTTCAATTAGCGGCCTCACTAGTACCGATACCGATGCTGGTATTCAGGTTCCATGTTACTTGTTTCTCGCCACTCGTTGAGGACAACCGGCAACGAGGAACTAAAAAACCATGTCACTTCTAAAAGCGCCGATTATGCACATTAAGAATATATGCTTTTTCTCTTTGACCCTTATTCTCTCTTCTCACCGGTCCCGTAACTGATCACCGCAAGGGCGCCCGGCCAGCAGGAAGAGCTTGTTCACCCTGCCGGCCCGGACGTCTTTGCGGTGAGTTTTAGATCAAAATCGAGAATGGAAAATGGATACAAACACTGACCCAAAGGGCATGATGGGGACGCCGGCCGGGTAATTTATTCAGCCTTAACCTCTGGCTTGTCGGCTGTCTCGTTTTCGAGTTTCTTTTGCTCAGCCAGTTCCAGCCCTTCTTTTATCAGTTGCCCGACATTGGAGGTGGCGGCTTTTTGTCCCGTCAGGTAGTCTTGGTAAATAGACTTCTCGTCGTCTTCTTCCAACCGCTTAATGGACAGGCCGATCTTTCTCTCTTTGTTGGAGACGCTGATGACTTTAGCCGTAACTAGATCTCCGGAATTAAAATGCCCCACCGGCGACTTTAGTTTGTCTTTGCTGGCTTCCGAGACATGGACCAGTCCCTCTATCCCTTCCTCGATCTCCACAAACACCCCAAAGTCGGTGACGTTGGTAATAGTTCCGGTGACCTTGCTGTTTATCGGGTATTTGCGGGGAACATCTTCCCAGGGATCCGGGGTCAGTTGTTTAATCCCCAACGAGAATCTTTCATTTTCCCGGTCTATGTTCAAGACAATGGCCTTAACGTCCTGGCCCTTGCGATATAGCTCGGAGGGGTGCTTAATCCGTTTCGTCCAAGAAATGTCGGAGATATGCACCAGGCCGTCGATTCCTTCTTCAATGCCGATGAAGATACCGAAGTCGGTGATGTTCTTGATCCGGCCTTGAATGACCGTACCCACTGGATATTTCTCTCCGATAACGTCCCAGGGGTTGGGTTCGACCTGCTTCATCCCCAGGGAGATCCGTTTGTTCTTAGAATCGATATTCAACACCACCGCTTCGACCACGTCACCTATGGACACGACTTTGGACGGATCATGAATCTTCCGGGTCCAGGACATCTCGGAGACATGGATCAAACCTTCAATCCCTTCTTCAATCTCAATGAAGGAACCATACTTGGCCAGACTGACGACCTTCCCCGTGACTTTGGTGCCGACCGGATATTTCTCATCAGCCGTGGTCCAGGGATCCGGCGCCAGTTGTTTCAGACCCAATGACACCCGTTCCCGGTCTCGGTCAAAATTCAGCACCTTGACTTTGATCTCATCACCGATGGAGAACATTTCGGAAGGATGACCCACCCGGCCCCAAGAGATGTCAGTGATGTGCAGCAATCCGTCTATCCCGCCCAAGTCAACAAAGACACCGTATTCCGTGATATTTTTGACCGTACCGGTAACCACTTGTTCTTCGGCCAGGTTGGAAATGGTCCGGGTCTTGAGTTGTTCTTTTTCTTGTTCCAGGATAGCCCGGCGGGAAAGAACGATATTCCCACGTTTTTTGTTAAATTTAAGTATCTTAAAATCATATGATTTGCCCACCATGGCGTCCAGGTTCCGGACCGGCCGGAGGTCTACCTGAGAGCCGGGCAAAAAGGCCGGAATCCCGATATCAACGGACAGCCCGCCTTTAACCTTGGAGGTGATTATACCGGTGATGACCCCGTCTTCATTGTAGACCCGGCTAATCTCATCCCACACTTTGATTTTATTTGCTTTTTCTTTGGAGAGAAGGATGCCGCCCTCTTCATCTTCCGTCTGTTCCAATAAGACATCCACGTAATCGCCGATCTGGGCCGTTACGTTTCCATCCTGATCAAGGAATTCATCAATGGATACCAGCCCTTCCGACTTATATCCGATATCAACCAAGACGTTTTCATTATCAATCTTGATAATCTTGCCTCGGACGACATCACCTTCCTGGAATTTCTTGAGACTCTCCTCTATCACCTGATCATTGAAGGCCATCTGGTCGTCTGAGTCAGTGTCCTCCATTTCGTCCTGATCATCGGAGTCATCGGCCGACTCCTCATCAAGCCGGCTGCTGTTTTTTTGCCTGGTTCCGGCCGCGACACCATCCTCGGACTTGCTCATGGTCTGGATTTCGTCGGGTGCGGAAGCCACCGGCTCCTCAGCCAGGGAAATAGCGGTTACGTCTGGTTTTTGTTCGGTTGAGTTTTCTGTCATTATATCCATTAATGGAACCCCCTGATTTTTTATAGCCTATCATGTCAAAATCGATGATAGGTTACGGCCGACAAAACTGTCGTACCGTAGGCAACGCAAGGTGATTAATTCATTTTTTTATTGATAAAGTCAAGCATTTTTTCGACCACCTGGTTGATCGTCAGGTTGGTTGAGTCAACGATTAAGGCGTCTTCCGCAGGGCGGAGGGGGGCCACGGGTCTGGTCTGGTCGTTATGATCCCGCTGTCTCATATCCGCGGCAACCCGGTCAAGTGTCAGGTTATCGGAACTATCTTTCAACTCTAGAAAACGCCGCTCGCTTCGGGATTGAATATCCGCGATTAAAAAGAACTTCGCCGCCGCCCCGGGAAAGACCACCGTGCCCATATCGCGGCCCTCAAACACGGCTCTTCCTTTTTGGCCAAGACGCCGCTGCAGTTCCGTCATTGCCGCTCGGACCGCGGGGCGAGCCGATGTTCTGGAAGCCAACATGCTGATCTCCGGCTCTCGGATGGCCGCGGTCAGGTCTTCGCCCGATTCAAAGATGCGCCATTCTTCCCCATCCCGTTGAAAAGTGATGTCGAGTTCCCGGCAGAGTCGCTCCAATGCGCCGTCATCATGGGGATCAATATCCAAATCTTTAGCCCGGAGCGCCACCACGCGGTACATGGCCCCGGTATCGACATAATCGAACCTGAGCCGCTCGGCCAAGATGCGGCTGACCGTACTTTTCCCGGCTCCGGCCGGGCCGTCGATGGTCACCACAGCCGATTTTTCTGCATCCACGTGCCGGATTGTCTCAGTCGGAAGCTTTTCCCGGTAAGATACCAAAATTTTTTCCATGCTGAATTTCGAGGAAAAGTAGGTGTGGCTAAGTTGGGGGCAGGTGCTGATGGTGCGGCAGAAATGAGGTGATGGTTATTAACGGAATCAGAAAACCTGGCCTTTAACTTGCTCTGCCTTTAACTTGCTCTGATGGATCTCCTACTGATAGTTATACTTTGACGATATAGGTAGTCACCATACTATCCCTTGATAAAAAAATCAACATTTTTTTTGCCGCCCGGTATAGGGGCGTTCTATTTTAATTATTGATAAACAAACCGGCGGCAAGCCTCGCCCCGGCCACCTGAACAGTCCGCAGCCGCCCGCCTATAATTGACGCCTAAGTCCGGCCGGCTCATCCCTTGATCTTACTAATTACTCGAATGTCAGTGATGACCGTGGTCGGATAAAGGCCCAGGTCGTCTTTTTCCAGATACTTGACCATATCCAGGATGGTGTTCAGAGCTATCGTAACACCAACTAAGGCCTCCATCTCCACTCCCGTCTTGGCCATACATTTGACCCGGCAGGTGGCCTCCACCCCTTCGTCCGTCACCAAAAAGTCAAAATTGACCTGATCAAGCGGAAGTAGGTGACAATGGGGAATCAACAGTGAAGTTTGTTTGGCGGCCGTCATCCCGGCCACTTCCGCGACGGCCAGGGGATCACCTTTTTTTACCTGCCCTTGACGAATGGCCGCGATACTTTGAGGATTGAGGATGATCCGGCCTCCGGCGGAAGCGGATCGAGGAATGACTTTTTTCTCAGAAACATCCACCATGCCCATCTATAAGCTCACTTTTCCGGTTGCGGGTTTCAGGTTACGGGTTGCGTGTTCGGGTTGCGCGGGTTGCTCGTTACCTATACTGTCAATGGTTTAATGCCGATTGTCAAGCCGTATAATGCTATCGCTGAGGATGTGCGGCCGGGCCCAAAAAAATTCCATCCGCCGACGTTTTCTTTATGCCGTTTATAGATAGCTTTATTCTTGACAAAATTAGGTTTTTTTGAGAATCTTCGGGTCAAGGCGGGCACCCGGATGGAGTCGCCATGGCTTGTCTACCCACACCATATCATTCAACTAAACAGATACCTTTTTAACCAGATGAATCGAGTTGACATATATGAATAAGATATCACACCTGCTTGAAAAGTTCTTAAAAATATATAAAGAGGAGACCATCTTTTTTTTATGGATGGGGTCGTTATTCTTTCTCATCAGTTTAGATGGGATGTTTCTGGATAATTACGCCGACACGGTGTTTTTGAAACGTTACGGGGTCAAGTTTCTTCCGAATATATTCATTATCAATGCCGTAGTGATCTTCGTATTGATGAACTATTTGATGGCCTATCTGGACCGGTATTCCTCCTTGCAGATATTGAAGGTGTTTATTATTGTTTTCGGAGGCATCACGGTCATCGGCCGGATCGCCGTCCATTACAAGATATCCGCCGCTTACCCGGTGCTCTACATCCTGAATACCCAGTACGAAACCCTGTTGATGTTATTCTTCTGGAATATCGCCAATGAATTGTTTAATACCCGCCAATCCAAGCGGCTGTTTCCACTGATTACCGCAGCCGGGGTGCTGGGCAGGATCGTGGGCAACTTTTTCACCAAACCGCTGCCCAAATTGATCGGCATCGATAACATTCTGCTTCTTTACGTGGCGATATTACTGGTCGGGCTGTTCATGTTGATCCGGTTCCAAAAACACATGCCCCCTCCGTCCGGCCAGGTGACCAAAGCAAAGAGAAAGAAAAAAAACATAATGGGTGAATTGAAAGATATCGCCCCATTGTGCCGGCGGTCCCGGCTCTTTTTCATTCTGGTCATCATTACCCTGCTGCCGAACATTGTCATTCCCATCTTTAACTATCAATTCAACTTTATAGTGGACAAATCGTTCCATTCAGAGGGCGGGTTGATGGCTTTTTTCGCCATCTTCCGGGGCTGTTTCAACATCATCACCTTTGTTCTGCTGTTGCTCACCGGAAGGTTTTATGCCTATTTCGGTCTCGGCTTGTCTTTAATGTTCCATCCTTTCAATTATGCCCTGGTCTTTATCAGTCTGTTCTTTTTCTTTAATATATACAGTGCAGTATATGGTCGGATGAGCACCAATATCCTGCGGGCGACCTTAAACAATCCAGCCCGGAGTGTCTTGCTCAGTCTGTTTCCGTCCGATATCCGGCTTAAAGCCCGGCCCATTCTCCGGGGAACCATCGTCCGCATCGGGAGCGTCCTGGGATCTCTATATTTGATCCTCCTTAAAGGGATGGTCTCACCCGCTCACCTGGCTATTTTCGGCTTCATTTGCTCGGCCCTTTGGCTTTTGACGAATATTTACATGAAAAAGCACTATGCTTCCATCCTAATGGAAGTCCTTACGGAAAAACGAGTGGACCTCCAAGAGCTACCAGAAGCGGAGATGAAGCTCCTGCTCAAAGACAACACCTTTGTCAAGGGATTGCTTGACGGCTTGTCCAGGGAGACCGGTCCCGACTGCCTGTGGTACGCCGGACTCTTGCGGCAGGCGGAATACCCTGAGTTGAATCGGATTATCCTGGCCCTCTTACCAGCCAAGGATGCAGCCGTGCAAAAAGAGCTGCTGACAATGCTCACCGCCGTGGATGAGTCGGCCTTACCCCAAAAATTCGATGAACTGCTGAACAAAGTCGCCCCCTCCACCCAGCCCGACCTGGTCCGGGCCATGACCACCTGGGCATCTCTCCCTGAAATGGGTGAACGATTCTACCACCTGGCCCAGACCGGGCCTCCGGAACTGGCCGTGGAAGCCTGGACCGGGGTATACCGCCGGCCGGATCATCAGGAGCAAGCC
Organism: Deltaproteobacteria bacterium; assembly: GCA_015233355.1. Classification (GTDB taxonomy): domain Bacteria; phylum Desulfobacterota; class JADFXK01; order JADFXK01; family JADFXK01; genus JADFXK01. Next base: position 25,375 of record JADFXY010000005.1, read on the forward strand.
TGGGAGGCCCTGAATAGTTACTTATCAACCGGAGACGAGGACCTGTTGGCCCGGGCCGCCTTGGCCGCCGGAAAAACCGGTGACTCCAGGTTTAAGGACCGTCTGGTCTATCTGGCCGGTCAGGCCGAAAACGACCAGGTCCGGGCCGCGGCCATCACCGGCTTAACCCATCTGGTCGATGTCAACATTGAAGACACATTATTGGCCGGCTTAGGCGATTCCTCAGCCTGGGTTCGTCTGGCCGCGGTGCAGGGCCTGGAAATCAATTCCGACATTCGGCTGCGGACATGCCTAAGGCAACTGGCCGACCCGGAAATCAAACTCCGGCAGGCCGCGATTGACAAGGCTCTGAATTCCGAGTATGTCACCACCAACCGGTTGCTCCAAAACCTGGATACCCCCTTCCACGAGGTCAAAGAGGGAATATTAACCATTCTGGAAAGGCAGAACGAGGGTAAAACCAATCTGGAGCAGGCCGACGACGATGAAATTGAGGCCGTGGGTTCCAGACAATCCACCACTTTTGATCTGAATCAATACATCCAGCAAGAGTTGAACACAGCCTATATCAACCTCATATTAAAAAACAAACTGACCGGCTTTGATTCTCCCTGGGCCGCCTTGTTGACTAAAAAGATGGACGAGGCCAACTATGAGTCCATTTACGCGATTATCAAGCTATTGGAAATTCAACTGCAAGACGAGGACATGCGGGTGGTGCTCAAATCGATCCTGGAGGGAACCTCTTGGGACAGGTCCAACGCAGTTGAACTCCTGGAAAACAAATTGCACCCCTCGCTAAAGCGGGTACTGGTGCCCTTAGTCGACGAGGTCCCCATGGTTGAGCGCATGAAGGTGGCCTCCAAATACCTGAACCTGACGGATTTCGTCAATAAAGATATTAAGGAGTTAGTTCAGATCCTGGGCCGGCGGCCGGATCCGGTGCTGAGAATGTGCTTACTTCAGTTCCTGGCCCATCATTTCCCAGGCCCCGATGTCGCCGAACTGGCCTCGTCCCTAAGCAAGAGCCGTCATCGTCCGTTACAGGAAACCGCCACCCAGATCTACGGCCGGTTAACCGGCGCGGAACCCGTTTCAGATGGAGGAACCCCGATGCTGCCTATTATGGATAAGATACTTCTATTAAAAAAAGTGAAGATATTCTCTGGATTGAAAGTCAATGAGTTAGCCGCCATCGCCTCCGTCGTGACGGAAAAGGAATTTGAAGCCGATGCGGTGGTGGTCAAAGAAGGTGAAGCCGGCGCCACCCTTTATCTGATTATGGAAGGCAACGTCTCGGTGATTAAGAACATGGGGCAACCCGGCGAAGTGACTTTGGACAAACTAACCGAGAATGATTACTTTGGTGAAATGGCTTTGTTTGATTCCAAGCCGCGTTCCGCTTCGATCAAGACGCTCGGCCCGACTAAGATGCTGACCTTAAACAAATTGGAATTTGAGGAAATCGTCAAAGAATATGGTAAGATTGCCCTGGCCTTTTGCCAGGTTTTCGGGGACCGGCTGCGGAAGCTGCATGATAAGATCAACGCCGCTGTAGCCTGACAGATGGTCCTGGGCACCTGGCAACAAATAGTCTTGCTTGATTTTGACAATCGACCCCGCCGGCGCCGGGTCTTCATGCAGGTTATGGGACGGGACGGTGAGACGTAGGCGGTGAGGCATAGCTAGATAACACCGGCAGCAGGAGTAAACGTGGCAGAAAAGAGCAACCGAAAAGGAGGCAAACAAATTCAATTAGAATTTGAAAGCAACAAATTCATTGGCGCCCTGTATGGCGAGCACAACGCCAATGTGAAGCTCATAGAACGCACTTTGGGCATCAAGGCCGATGTCAAGGGAAATACCGTGATCCTGCGCGGCGAGCAAGCCGACCTGGAACTGGCCCGGCAGGTCTTGACCCAACTGTACGGACTGATCGAAGAAGGCTTTCCGATCTACCCCAGTGATGTGGATTATGGTCTCCGAATCATCAAAGGGAATAGGGACGCCCGCCTCAAAGACATTTTTCAAGACGCCGTCTATATCTCCACCAAAAAACGAGCGATCACGCCCAAAAGCCTGACCCAAAAGAAATACATCGAGGCGATCCGGAAACATGATATCGTCTTCGGCATCGGCCCGGCCGGGACGGGGAAAACCTACCTGGCCATGTCCATGGCCGTGGCATCTTTGATGAAAAAAGAAGTCAGCCGGATTGTCTTGACCAGGCCGGCGGTGGAGGCCGGAGAACGGCTGGGGTTCTTGCCCGGTGACCTGGCTGAAAAAGTCAATCCCTACCTGAGACCACTCTATGATGCCCTCAATGATCTGCTGGATTTTGAGCAAACGACCCAGTTGATCACCCGGGGCGTCATCGAAGTGGCCCCCCTGGCCTTTATGCGGGGCCGGACTCTGAACGATGCTTTCATCATTTTAGACGAAGCCCAAAACACGACCTCAGAGCAGATGAAGATGTTTCTGACCCGGCTGGGCTACAGTTCTAAGGCGGTCATTACCGGTGATATCACTCAAATAGACCTGCCCAACGGCAAGGGCTCGGGACTGGTGGAAGCCAAAAAAATTCTATCAAATATCAGCGGGATAGAGTTCATCGCCTTTTCCCAGGAGGATGTCGTCCGGCACCAACTGGTCAGGGATATTATCTCCGCCTATGAACAGATGGAAAAAGACAAACCGTAAACTCACTGATCACCCGATGGTGTCCACGGCGGCGAAACCGGGTTCATGTAGCGGTAACAAAATTTCGGCCATAGACCGGATCATCAACAGCAGGTCATAGGCCTCATAAACGTGGACGTGGGTTCCCGGAGGGATGACCTCCATTTCCATTCCGGTAATCGCGGGCGGCGGATTGAAGTTTTCCATGATGCAACAAAATCCGGTAATTACCGCTTGACCGGCGGCTGTCTGGATGACCACGCTGCACCCCCCCTGAGTGTGGGCCGGGGTATGGATCACCTGAATTCCGGGAACGATCTCGATATCCCGGTCGATGGTCTTGATCTGGCCCCGCTCTTCCACCTCCAGGATAAAATCCTCATTATACCTGAAATCCAGCGGGTGGGGATTGTGGACGTGGTCGATTTCCAATTGGTGGACATAAATGGCGGCGTTGACGCAGCTCTCGTCGTTTTCGCAGTGGTCATTATGCAGATGGGTATGGATGATAATGTCGATATCCTCAGGGCGCAAGTTCCATTTGGCCAACCCCTCCTCAAAGGTAAAGATCTTCCCGCTGATGGCTTCCTCCCGAGCGGCTGACCGGACGGGGCTGTACTCACCTGTGTCAACCAGAATCTTCCCCGCGGGACCTTCCAGGTACCAACTATAAATTGGAATGGTATATTTCTGTCCCTGGCCATGCTGGTAAGTCATCATGGACTTGTCAAACACCTTCGTGCCCAAGACAATCGGATGTATCTTATATAGACTCACGGTTACCTCCTCGGCACCTTTCCGGCAGGTCCCACAGGTTAATCGGACATTGATACATAGGGCTCTAGCTGATTCGAGGCGACCCTGGTGATGAGTTCCGCCGTTCCCGCGGTCAAGTCATATCCGGCCAGGTCGTCGAGGGACACCAACTCGGCTTCGAGGACATCTGAATCCGGTCTCAGGTTTCCGTCCAAGACCCGGCACAGGAAGTCCACCAGGACGTAATGATACTGGATCCGCCCGGTTTCATCAGGGAAAATCCGATCCAGGACAGAGACAATCCGGTCTGCCCGAACCTGCAATCCGACTTCTTCGGCCACTTCCCTCTCCACAGCTTCCTGGAGGGTCTCACCCAGTTTCACTGCGCCTCCCGGGATGCTCCATTTCAGATACCCTGGAGGCCGCCCCCTTTTGACCAGTAGGACCGATCCCCCGATAAAAATGACGGCGCCCACGCCCACAATGGGCCGCTCCGGGTAGATTCTGTTGTCGGTCTTAAGTTGTTTGATCATCACAACCACAAAGCAAGAGAAGGCAAAGGATGCCCTGGGTTTCAGCCATTTTTTGATATGCCCGTTTTGGCGCCCCGAAATAAAATTTGACAACTGCCGGAAAAGGGATAATTATTAATATACGAAGAGTGTTGCAAAAGGCTCTAGTGAAAATAAAATTTGAACGAATCTCTTATCGAGGTAGGTTATTATGAGACCTGATGACGGGTTATTCAACAAAGGAATGCCTGTGTCGCTGACTTTTCATCACCAACGGCAGTTGGCTGTCTTTTCCGGACTGGTCGGCGATGACACCTTCGCCGTCAAAATGACCCATCCTATCCCGGCATCAGACATTTCCGATCCAAACGAAAAGTGGATCATTACCTTCATCCTCAAGGACGGCCTGGCCTACCGCTTTGAAACCCGGTTGAAGGATAAGGATAAGTGGATAACCAGCCTGGTATTTCCATTCCCGGAGGTTATGCCGGGACAGCCCGTCCGGAGACATATCCGCTATGGTACATACTACTGGGCATTACTCTACGATCCGGAACAGAATGGAGCGGAAGGCCGGGTATCCGAAATAGGAAATGGAACGGTGGTGGATCTGAGTCTAAGTGGCGCCAGGATCATGACGGATATGTCATCCCTCAGGATAAACCAGCGGGTGGTCTTGAAAATAGATTTAGGGGATGACGATATTGATCTGGATGAGAAGACCGGCAATTTACTTTACCAGGTATCTGCGGCAGTGCGTTATGTTGATCCGGCGCCGGACGGATGCAGATACGCGGGTCTGGAGTTCCTTGAAAAGGAACCGGTCGTTAGCCAAAGGTTGAGGCAAATTATCTCCAAGTTTGAAACCCACTGATAACTTAAGCCGGCTCCACCGATCCGGTCGGCATTCAAGCCGCGCCGGTCACCCCTACCCCGTGCCCGTTACCCCATAAACAGCCCCGAAAATATACCATAAGACGACCTACCCTTCGCCGCCGGAAACGGGGCTTCAAATGCCGGCTAGTTATTGGGCCGGTATCTGGCGGGCTCGTCAAAGTAGTCAAGTATCTGCGACCTGACTCTGAAAGTGGCCGAATGAACTGCTCCGGCCGGAATAAAGTAAGAATCGCCTTTTTTCAGGTTCAGCGTCTGCCCATCGATCGTCAAGTCCAATTCACCGTCAATGACAATACCCCATTGGGCCCCGTGGGAATGGGGCGGGATTTTGGCAGAGGGTAAAATATCAAAAAAAACCATCTGTTGATCACCGGCCTGGACAAGCTTCCCCCTAACCCCAACCACGGGCAGGTCTATATCGGGCAGCCTTTCAATCATCTCCGGATAGTTACAGTCGTCCATAGGAATTCTTTCCCGGCCTTTAAGCTCATGATCGGATTCGGCATGAGATTCATCTTCGGCCGTCAGTTGTTTATCCGCAGATGCTTCCGGATTGCTTCCTTTAATTCCGTCAGGTCCGAGGACTTGATCACATATTCATCACAAGCCCACGATCTGAAATCCTGTTTGTAGACTCCGTAGGCAGAGCAGAGAATAACGGGAAAGTCGGGCTTTAGTTCCTTAATTTGACGCAGGGCCTCGATACCGTTCATAACCGGCATTTTTATATCCATGACGATCAGGTCCAATGGAGTAGAGGTAAAGAAATCCACCGCCTCCTGCCCATTCCTGGCGATCAAGACTTCATATCCTTCATCCTCTAATTCCTCTTTATAAAGGATATTTATTCCCTCTTCATCATCTACGACCAGAATCTTTTTTTTGGCCTCATCCATAAGCTGCACCTCTCGTGAAGACTTGGCGGTCGACTGGAGTAAGTTCTATGGGGTGACATGAACCGGTATCAGTGTGGTCCCTTTTGACACCAAGGTAATCTTAAAATTTTACAAAAAAAGCCGGTCTTGTCAACATGAAAAAAGGGACCCCGACGCGTTTGTCAAGTCGATCACCCTTAATTCCCGCTTCCACAATGACTTGCCCTGACCGGCCACCAGGGCTAAAATGTGCCGGCAACAGGAACACCGCCTTTGCTCATGGCTCGATGGGCAGTTCCATGATCACCGATACGCCTTGCCCAGGGCTGGTAATTATTTTTATCTCGCCGTCATGGTCTTCAATGATTCGCCTGGTCATGGCCAGTCCCAGACCCAATGTTTTTTCCTTCGTCGTGAAAAACGGATTAAACACATTAGCCAGGATATGACTATCCATCCCAGGCCCGTCGTCAGACACGGTGACCAGGGCAAAGCCCAGTTGTAGTTGCGTCTTGATGGTCAACGTCCCGGAGCACTCCTGGCACTCCAGGGAATTCTTAATCAAATTGATCAAGGCCTGTTTAATCAGTTCCCGATCCATCTGGAAAGCGGGCAGATCCGGATCAAAAAAAGTCTGCACCCGCCACTGGTGAACCCGAATTTGGGCATCCAGCATGGCCAAGGTTTCCCTGACCAGGGCGTTAAGATCGGTCTCTTGCCGGAGTAGCTCATGGGCCCGGGCATACTCCATGATCCTCTTCAGCACCTGCTCTAGCCGGTTGGTCTCGTCGATGACGATGCGGAGCTTGTGTTGATCCGAGTTATCAGTCAGCCTGGGTGAGTTAAACACGGACCTGGCAAATCCGCCGATAGAGACCAGGGGGTTCCGAATTTCATGGGCGATAAACGAGGCCAGCTCCGCCACAAGTTCCAGGCGCCGGGCATAGGAACGCTTTCGCTCCACCTTGACCCGTTCCTGGTCGATTCTGATCATGTCCAAGAACAACCCGGCACTCACATGATCCATGACCTGAACATGAGGGAATTTGGCGGCCATGATTTGGTCCCGGACCTGGTCACTTCCGGTTAGTTCTATAATAATATCAATATCTTTTCTGGTTATTGCGGCAAGTTCCAAACTGGTCGGAATACCTTTTTCTTGGGCGGCCAACATCCCGGGCGCCTGGAGGTCAAAATCCACCACCACCTGAATAGTCACCTGCAACGGTCCAAAGGAGTCGGTCTGAAAAAGATCTTGAAAAAGCCTGCTTTCTTTCCCGCCACCGACTATGGCCACGTTAGTGTTGCGGGGGGCGATCTTCAGCCTGGCGGCAATCCTGGCCAGGTCTTCCAGGTCTCTATTATTGTGCATAATATATTTGCCCCGCGGCAAGGTCCGGTCGTCCGAAATTTAAATATTCCCTTCTCGATTCAGACGCGACATTGGAATTCGGCCTGGGCCTGACAGAGAATGTTTGATCAAAAACACACCCCTTAATCAACCACCTCCTCAACTTGAACTACATCTGTTTCCCTCTGAAGCCTGCAGGCTATTTCCCCCGACGAGGCCGTGTCAAGAAATGATTTGACCGCTTCTTGCAAATTTTCCCGGGCCTGATCCAGGCTGTCGCCTTGGCTGGAAATACCCAACTCCGGGCATCGGGCCAGATACCCGGCTCCTTCGGGTTCGATCAGCGCGGTCAATTTGTACTTGGACATATAGACCTCCTTGGGAAATATCCATTCAAACTCATGGGTGCATCCGTCGTGGGACTTCCACCAAGAGAGCCGGCACCTTCCCTAAGACGCTAGGCCGCGATTCGATTTAAAATTATGCCCTCTAACAACCCGGCGTCGGTGACCCGTAAATCCCGGCATCCGAACATGGTCATCACCTCAAGCACTACGGCCGCCCCGCTCAGAATAATATCTTCACGGCCCGGATAAAGCCCTGGCAGAGTCAGCCTGGCTTGGGCCGGCAGACCGGCCATCCGATGATAAAGGCTCTGCAGCCGGTCGTAAGTCAACAAATGATTATCAATGACGGCCGGATCATAGTTGGTCATGGCCAAATCCATGGCGGCCAAGGTCGTGGCAGTGCCGGCCGTCCCGATCAGGCGGACCCGGCCTTTGATCGTCCGGATGGCGTCATCCAGCTCTGATTTGGCCCCGGTCAAGGCATCCTGAATGTATTGGGACATGGCCTCCTGTTGCCCCGGAGTAGGCGGATCAGTGACGATAAACCTCTCCCACAAACCCACCGCGCCCAGGCGGAGACTTAGCTTGCAAAGCACCTTATCCGAATGGAAGGCGATCAGCTCGGTGCTGCCCCCACCTACATCGACCAGAAGACCGGCCCGATTATCCTCCTCGGAAAGGACGGAGCGCA